>CAZAOJ010000040.1:0-16275 GCA_964486745.1 uncultured Arcobacteraceae bacterium | reverse complement strand
TTTATGGCAGCACTTTTAACACTTGAAAAAGATAATACAGATAAAGTTGTTAAATATGTTGATGAGGTAAAAAGAATTGATATTGATCTCCTTCCTCCTCATATAAATAAATCAGATCTTGTTTTTAATGCTCAAACAATTGATGGTAAAGAATCAGTGTTATTTGGTATGGGTGCTATTAAAGGTGCTGGCGATGTGGCTATTAAATCAATAATTGCTTCAAGAGAAGAGGGTGGAGAGTTTAAAAATCTAAGTGACTTTTTATCAAGAATTGATTCTTCTAAAGTTAATAAAAGAGTAATTGAATCGTTGATTAAATCTGGAGCATTGGATAGTTTTGAGTATTCTAGACAAACAATGCTTACCCAAATAGAAAAGATTGTAGAAACAGCAAAAAAAGCTGCAGATGCAAGAAAAATGGCTGTTGGATCATTGTTTGGTGATGATGATGAGATGGTTACTGTTGATATTAGTTTAGATAATCTTGAAGAATATGATCAGATGCAAATCTTAGAGTTTGAAAAAGAATCTTTGGGATTTTATGTATCAGGGCATCCTCTTGATAGATATAGAGAACAATTAGATGCTATTAATTATACTTTAAGTAGTCAAATTGATGAATTAGCAGATGGTAGTGAGGCTTTAATTGTAGGGAAGATTGAAGAGATCAATGAGCGTATTTCAAAAAAAGGTAATAAATTTGGAATAGCTACTCTTATGGATCTTCATGGAAACCTTGAATTGATGTTGTTTGAAAATCATCTAAAAGAATTAGATGAGGATTTTGATTTAACAAAGCCAATAGCTTTTAAAGTTAGAGCTAAAGTAAATGATTTTGGTGTTCAACTAAGTATAAAAAAAATAGAATCTTTAAAAGATGCTAAAAAAGAAAAAATCAAAACAAAACAAGTACAAGTAGCTGAAAAGCCATTATCAATAGGTATTGAATATAGTGATAATGAAGCATTGATGTATGAACTTTTTGAGATAATTGCACACAATCAAGGTAAAAGAGAAGTTAAATTGATTTTTAAATCAAAGTTAGGTGATATTGAGCTTGAATGTGGTTATAAAATTAATTCTAATGTAGAACAATTTTTAGGTACACTAAAAGATAAAGGTATTTATATTTTATAAAATATAATCTATCCGTATCGTTCAATTTTACTATTTATTATATCAATGGGTGTTGTAAATGGATTTATCGCATCCGTTTTTATTAACTTTGTGTCTTGGTCAATTTTTGATGGCAACTTATCTGTAGCTCTTCTTTTTTGATCTTTTTGTCTTCTTTGTTTAATATTATCTGAACTTCTTCTTTTTAAATCTTTAGCTGGTTTAAAATTTGATTGAACAAATGGCTGGGTTAATAAAGATGAAATTAATAATTCTACCAAATTAAAATAGTTGCTTTTACTAAGTTTTTTATCTACTACAAATTTTAAATCTAGAAGAATATTTAATAGATGAAAACTTATGTTATCTATTATATTAAGAGTTAAACTATGTTTTAAAATAGTTTTGGGGTCATAATTTTCCCATCTAGTTAATACTTTATATTCATTGACTTTATAAAGAGATAATTCAGGATATTTATCTAAAAATGGTTCTAAACTATAATATTCTATTCTTCTCAAGATATGAGAATAAAAAGCAAGCCATGTTTCATTTAGAGCATATAGTATATAATTTTTTTCAAGTAGAATATTTGCTTCTTTTAGTGCTAATAATTCATTTTCATCAATATTAAAATTGTGATTATTTGTATTTAGTATGTAATTTAGATTTTCCATTTTATATCTCCTTTAATTATTATACTAAATTTAAGAAATGTTTTTCCTTAAGTGAATAATTTAGTTTATTATTCATAGTTTTCACAATCCTCTCACAATTATTATGTTATGATACAACTATTAAAATGTAGGAGAGATTTATGAAAAGATTTATTGTATTAATGCTTTCATTCTTGCTATTTATTCCTTTATTTGCTGTAGATTATTCAGAGATGAGTACACAAGAACTAATAGCAATAATAGGTTATGTAAAGCCTAACCATCAAAAACAATTTAATCTTGAACTAAAAAATAGAGAAAAAAGTATGACTAAAAAAGAGAAAATGTTGTATGAAAAAACTATACAAAATCAAAAAAAGAAAAAATTAAATGAATAAAAAAATACTACTTTTAGAAGATGATATCTCTTTAAGTGAAACAATTGTAGCTTATTTTGAAGATCTTGATTATGATATAACTGCTGTATATGATGGATATAGTGCGCAAGAAGTTATATATGAAAATAATTTTGATATATTTTTATTAGATGTAAATGTTCCAGATTTAAATGGATTTGAGTTATTAAAAAGTGTAAGAGAGCAAAAAGTTCTAACACCTGCAATTTTTATAACATCTTTAAACTCTATGGTAGATCTTGAAGAGGGATATGATAGTGGATGTGATGATTATATTAGAAAACCATTTGCTTTAAAAGAACTATTAATAAGAGTAGAAACTCTTTTAAAAAGAGAATTTTTTCATCAAAATGAAGATAAAATAAAAATATCTGATAAAATATTTTATGACATAAACAGCAATGTATTAACTATTGATAATGAAGTTGTACAGTTAAACAACAAAGATGCAAAATTATTAAAACTATTTTTACAAAATCAAGACCAACTAATTACACATGAGACAATTTATGCTACACTATGGGATTATGATGAGGATATTAGTGAAAGTGCATTAAGAACTTATATAAAAAATTTACGAAAATATTTAGGAAAAGAAAAAATTGTCAGTCTTAAAAAGCTTGGATATAGATTTACCACAAAGTGAAAAACGAACACTAAAAAGTTTTTTACTTTTATATACTTTTTTTATTTTAGTTACTTTTGGTTTTATAATATTTTTATATTATGGATTCCAAAAAGATTTAATGCTTCAGCAAAAAAGAGTGTTGTTAAATCAATATGCAAATGAGCTAATAGTAAAACTTAAACATCTACATATAAATTTTGATAAACAGCGTGTTTATCCAAGAGACAAAAGATTTAATTCTGCTATTTATGATAGTGATCATAAGCTTATATTTTCAACTTTAAAAAATCCAAAAACAAATTTAAATAAAATCATATATACAAATAATGAAACAATACAGTATATAAAAGAACCAGAATCATATTATCTTGGTGCGCAATATGTATTAATTGAGATAGAAGATAATAAGATTTGGTTACAAAATGTTATAAAAAATATATCTATATTTGGTTCTATAGCATTTATTTTTATGTTGATTATGGGATATTTTTTATTAAGGTTATTATTAAAACCAATGAGAGATGCATTGCATTTGCTTGATACATTTATCAAAGATACTACTCATGAATTAAACACTCCTGTAAGTACAATTGTAGCAAATATGGAGATGATAGATACAACTAAACTAGATGATGATAAATTAATAAAGAAAATTAATCGTATAGATATAGGAGCAAAAACTATATCAAATATATATGATGATCTTACATATTTAATTTTAAATAATAAAATCATCTCACATAATAGTGATATATGTCTTAAAAATATAATAGAACAAAGAGTTGAATATTTTAGTACTTTAGCAAATGTAAAAAAAATTAATATCAATATGGAATTAAATAAAAATGTGATTATTAATATTGATGATAAGAAGATATCTAAATTGATTGATAATCTAATATCAAATGCAATTAAGTATAATAAAGTAGGAGGATCAATTGATATAAAGCTTGAAGATAATTATTTTTATATCAAAGATACAGGTAGGGGTATCAGTAAAGAAAATATTGATTTTATGTTTGATAGATATGCAAGATTTGATAAAAGTGTAGGAGGATTTGGTATTGGACTAAATATAGTTAAATTAATATGTGAAGAATATAATTTAACTATAGATATACAATCTAAATTAAAAGAGGGAACGAAGGTAATAATCTCATGGTAAAAATTTGTTTAAATATAATTTTATTTAGTGTAATAATAAATGCAAATAATATATATGAAACAAATTGTGTTGCATGTCATAAAAAAATACCAGTAACTATAGATAAATATTTTTATAGATATCTACTAAAATATAGTAGTAAAACAAATGTTAAAGCTGCTATGAAAAATTATTTAAAAATTCCAACAAAACAACATACTATTATGCCAGATGCATTTATAAATAGATTTGGTATAAAAAAACCAACTAAATTAGATGATAAACAATTAGATGAAGCTATAGAGATTTATTGGGATAAATATAAAGTATTTGGAAAATTAAAATAGTTTCACAATCATTTCACAATTATATTTTATACTTCTATTGTAATTAAAATTAAGGAGTACAAAATGAAAACTACAAGTAAAGTTTTATTAGGATTAGCAGTTTTAGGAGCAACTTCATTGTTTGCAGCAGATGGAGCTATGTTATATAAAAAATGTGCAGGGTGTCATGGTGCAAAAGCTGAGAAAAAAGCTCTAGGTAAATCTCAAGTTGTTGCTGGATGGGATGTAGCAAAAACACAAAAAGCTCTAAATGGATATAAAGATGGATCTTATGGTGGAGCTATGAAAGGTGTGATGAAAGGTCAAGTTGCATCTATGAGTGCAGATGATATTAAAGCTGTATCTGAATTTATTGCTTCTCAAAAATAGTAAAAGGATGAATTTATGAAAAAATTATTAGGAATAATTGCAGCAACTGGATTAATGTTAGCATTAAGTACGACTGCAGCAAGTGCAGATGTAACAAAAGGTCAAAAACTTTATTCTAAAAAGTTAAAAAAAGCTTGTGGATTCACAGGAGCTAAAATGGCAGCTAAACATTCACAAGATGAGTGGGAAACTATTCAAGAAGATGGTAAATTAGCTGATGAAATTATGAAGCTTTGTCCAAAAGTTAAAAAAGTAAAAGAAAAATATATCCCTCATTACTACGACTTCTTTAAAGAGTACGCTAATGATTCTGGAAATGTTCCTTCTTGTTAAGATCTTATTAACATAAAATTAAAAAAGGTGGCTTATATCTAAGTCACCTTTTTTATTACAAAATAATTATAATTTCAAGAAATATTTAACTATTTATATTGTAGAATATCACTATAAAGGATTGTTAATGTTTAAGTCACTGTATTTTAGAATGAGCCTAACTCATTATATTGGAATTATATTATTGTTATTAAATGCTCTTGTTTTAACTGATAATTTATATAGCCAGATTATTCAAATAATAGTAGCTTTAGTTATTGTTATTCATGAAATAGATGAACATATAAATGGAAGAAATTTATCTAAAAAGATCTTAAAAAAACTTCAAAATATTAGCTTGGGAAAAGCTGATAAAACAATTATAAATACAACTTGGGCAAGTGAGTATAAAATATTTGATGAGATATTTAAAAAATTTGAAAATGAACATAAAGTATTAAAAGAGGATGAACTTTTAGTGCAAGAAGCAGAAAAAGTAATTAAAAGAGTCACTAAAGGGTGGTATAGTGATGAGATAAAATCAAATACATCTAGTAAAGAGTTAAATAAATTAAAAGATTATATAAATATCATGATTAAAGCTACAAAAAAACATTTTGTAGATGTAAATGTGATTTTAGAACAATATGCTAAAAATGATTATAGAAGTGAATTAAAATTAAATGATATAGAACCTGGTGGGGTATTTGAAATTTTAGTGAAAGATATAAATAAATTAAGAGATACAATTACACAAATGTTAATTGAAGATAAAGAAAGTGGATTGACGCTTGATGCAAGTAGTGATATGTTACTTGAAAATGTAAGTATTTTAAGTAAAAATGCAAATAACTCAGCTAAATCACTAGAGCAAACAGCTGCAGCACTTGAAGAGGTTACCTCAAATATTACAGATACTACAAATAGTATAGTTCAAATGGCAACATATGCTTCAAAATTAACAACATCTGCTAAAGATGGTGAACAATTAGCTACAAAAACTACAACAGCAATGGATGAGATAAATACAGAAGTTACAGCAATTAATGATGCAATAAGTGTGATTGACCAAATCGCATTTCAAACAAATATTTTAAGTTTAAATGCCGCAGTTGAGGCTGCAACGGCAGGTGAAGCAGGAAAAGGGTTCGCTGTAGTTGCACAAGAAGTAAGAAACTTGGCAAGTAGGAGTGCAGAAGCAGCTTCAGAAATTAAAACATTGGTTGAAAATGCTACAAGTAAAGCAAATGATGGTAAAAGCATAGCTGATAAGATGATATCTGGTTACCATGAGTTAAATGAAAATGTTGCAAATACTATAGAATTAATATCAAATGTAGAAAAAGCTAGTAAAGAACAACAATCTGGAATTGAACAAATAAATGATGCAGTTAGTACAATAGATAAACAAACTCAGGAAATTGCAGCAATTGCAAGTCAAACACATGAAATTGCCTATGAAGAGGATCAATATGCTAAGCAAACAGTTATTAAAGTAAATGAAAAAGAGTTTGTAGGTAAAGATAGTGTTAAAGCAAAACCAATAGGTATAACAAAGTCTCAAGTTAGTAGCACATCAGCAGCTCAAGTAACAACTCCAAAACAAACAATTATTAAACAAAATGTTACTACTAGTGTTAAAAAAGAATCTAAAATAGAACCAGCAAAAGTTATATCATCAAATACAAATGATGATGAATGGGAAAGCTTTTAATATAAACTTACTAAGAGATAATTAGATATAATCCCTTAATTAATAAAATTTAAGGGGTTGTATGTTTCATATTTTACTTACAAATGATGATGGCTATGATGCAGTAGGACTAAAAGCTCTAATAGAGGTATTAAAACCAATTGCAAAGATTACCATTGTCGCTCCAGCTATTAATAAATCTGCTTGTGGACACTCTTTAACTTTAGATAGACCATTGCGTATGGTTTGTGTAGATGATGATTTTTATAAAGTTGATGATGGAACGCCAAGTGATTGTATATTTATATCATTAAATAATCTATTTGAAACATATAGTAAACCTGATTTAGTAATAAGTGGTATAAATATTGGTGCTAATATGGGTGAAGATATAACTTATAGTGGAACAGCTGCTGGTGCTATGGAAGCAGTATTACAAGGTGTTCCTGCTATTTCAATTTCTCAAGTTTGTAGAGATAATTGCGCAAATATAAAAAATGGCTGGGATTTTGCTTTGGCAAAAAAAACTATAGTAGATCTTGTTGAAAAAATTAAATTAGGTAATTTTCCTCTTCCGAAAAGAAAATTTTTAAATGTAAATATCCCACCAGTAAGCGTTGAACATTATAATGGAATAAAAATTACAAATGCAGGTTATAGAGAATATGGAAATGATACACATAGACACTATAATCCAAGAGGGGAAGAATATTATTGGATAGGATTACATCCACTTATTTGGCAAAGTAGTGATGATAGTAGTTGTGATTTTGAAGCAATAAATGATAATTATGTTTCAATAAGTCCAATTCAACTTGATATGACAAGTTATGATGATATAAAAAATTTAAAACAATGGATATAAAATGGATATAATAAATAGTTTAGAAAAACATATTAAAATATTGAAATTCCCACTAAGAAGTGAGGATGAGATTATGATGGTATTAAAAAAAAGATTAACAAAAAAAGAGTTTAAAACTTTTTTATTTATAGAAGATGGTGTAGATGAATCTACTATTTGTAATGAGTTACATATAGAGCAAGATAGAGTAAAAGAGATATATAATACAGTTATTAAAAAACTTAATCAAGAAAAGTTAAAACAAGAAATATGTCAATAAAAACTTATTTTATAATTGTAGTTATCTTATTATTTTCAGGATGTGTTCAAACTCAAATTCCTACAAAAGAAAAAGTGTCTAAACAAAAAGTTGTAGTTGAAAAAAAAGAAATAAAAAAGATTAAAATAAAAAAAGATTTTGTAGAGTTTAAACAATTTTCAAAAGCACATATGAAAAAAGTATCATTTACAGAAATTGAAGATTTTGAAAATGATGATTTACAAAAAGCTTTTGAGGTATTTAAAAAAGATTGTCAAGCTTCAAAAAGAAAATTACTTTTAAGAGATGTTTGTAAAGAAGCATTTAGTACAGATGATGCAAAAGATTTTTTTATCAATAATTTTTATATGTATAAATTAATAAATAAAGATGGAAGTGATAAAGGGTTGATTACAGGATATTATGAACCCATTTTAAATGGAAGTTTAAAAAAAACAAAAAAATTTAAATATGCTATTTATAAAACTCCTTCAAATCTAATTACTGTGGATGTAAGAGAATTCCCTCAATTAAAGGGAATGAGAATAAGAGGTAAAGTTGTAGGAAATAGATTAGTTAAATATCCAGAACGAAAAGATATAGAAAAGGAAAGAGAACTAAAGCCAATTTGTTATGTAGATAATAAAGTGGATCTATTTTTTATGCATATTCAAGGATCTGGCAAGGTTAAACTACAAAATGGAAAAATGTTAAATATTAACTATGCTTCTCAAAATGGAAGAGGATATTATGCGATAGGTAAGGCACTTATTAAAAAAAAGATTTTAAAAAAATCAGAAGTTTCTTTGCAAAGTATTAAGAAATGGTTACAAGATAATCCAAATAAAGCAGATGAAATTTTGAATTTGAATAAAAGTTATATCTTTTTTGAAGAGGGAGATAAAGGAGCTACAGGAGCTCTTGGTATTGAATTAGTTGCAAACAGAAATATTGCAGTTGATAGAAGATATATACCACTTGGTTTGCCTGTATTTATACAAACAAAAAATCCAATTACAAAAGATGATATTAATCAACTTATGATTGCTGCAGATGTTGGTGGAGCCATAAAAGGCAAAATTAGAGCTGATTTTTATTTTGGAAGTGGGCAAGAAGCGGGAGCATTAGCAGGAAAAATGAAAGAAAAAGGGACTTTAATAGTTTTATTACCAAAGGGAGTTGTAGATGCATATAACAAATAGGATATCAAGAGTTTTTGGGAAGTTTGCAAGTAAGCAGTTTCCAAAATTTATACAAAATATTATTAATAATGGTTATGTAAAGATTATGGGCTTGGATATGAGTGAATTTAAAAATCCAAATCAATATGATAGTTTAAATGCTTTATTTACAAGAGCATTAGTAAAACCAAGAGATATAGATACAAGTGATAAAAATTTTATATCACCAGCAGATAGTTTTATAACAGAAGCTGGAACATTAAATAAATCTACATTAATGCAAATTAAAGGTATGAGTTATAATATTGAAAAACTTCTAACAAATAATATCTCTAAAGAGAATATAGATAAAGTTACTGGTGGAGAGTTTATGAATTTTTATCTTTCTCCTAAAGATTATCATAGATACCATGCAAGCTTTGATTGTAAAGTTACAAAGTTAATTCATGTACCAGGAGTGTTATATCCAGTTAATTTTACATATTTAAAAAAAGAGAATAATCTTTTTGTACAAAATGAAAGAGTTATCCTTGAATGTGTTACAAAAGATGATAGAATATTTTATATGATATTTGTAGGAGCTTTAAATGTAGGTCAAATGATATTTGAATTTGAACCAAGAGTTCAAACAAATACTGATGAAACACAAATAAAAGTTTATGAATATGAGAATCAAACACTTAAAAAAGGTGATTGTATTGGATGGTTTAAGATGGGATCTACTGTTGTTATGGTTTGGGAAGAAAAATTAATTAACTTAAATGATTTAGTTAATAAAAAGGTAAACTTTGGAACAATAGTAGGAAATGTTATATAATAAAAACAAATAAAAGGATAAGATATGTCAAACTCAATTGAATTAAAACAAATTCCATTAGCTGGAACAAAAAATGGGATAATCTCTATAGCAAAAGTTATTGAACCTTATGGTGCAGGTAGCGATGATGTTATTAGTATTGGTATTGCATTAAATGGTGAAGATGTAGAGTGGAAAACGCATATTCCTTTTGATAACTTAGATGAAGTAATAACTGCACTGCAAGATGCAATTAAAGAAAAGTAAGAAAGTATAATGATTAAAAGAATATTTTTATGGCTTAGTTTAATATCAGTAATTTTTGCACAAAATGATTTTTTAGAACCAGAACAGGCTTTTAAAGCATCAATAGTACAAAATGATAAAGCTGTTATTTTTGATCTAAAACTTGCAAAAGATATTTATATATATGATGAGCAGTTAACAGTTGAAATAAAAACTGACAAATCTGTAGATATCACTGATAAACTTGGAATAAGAAAACCAATAGATTTTCATGATTTTATGGTTCATTTTGATTCTATGAATATAGAGGTTCCTAAAACTTTAATTTCTACAATAGCAGGTGACAAACCTTATGAGGTGATTTTTAATTTCCAGGGATGTTCTAGTGCTGGGCTTTGTTATCAACCTATGAGTAAGGTTTTTAAAGGAACTGCACTTAAAAAACAAACAACTCAAATAACTCAACAAATTGCAAAGAAAGTAGATGAGACCAAACAACAAAAAAATGAGTCAGATACGATTGCACAAACATTAAAAGATGGTAATGTATTTATTATATTAGGTACTTTTTTTGTATTTGGATTACTGCTTGCTTTAACACCTTGTGTATTTCCTATGATACCAATTCTGTCAAGTATCATTGTTTCTCATAGTGGTGATGGTAAAAATATGAGTGCCAAAAAAGGGATGTTTTTATCTTTGATTTATGTATTGGCTATGAGTGTTGCTTATACAATAGCAGGGGTTCTTGCAGGATTGTTTGGCGCAAATTTACAAGCAGCACTTCAAAATCCAGTAGTTTTAGTAATCTTTGCTGGAGTTTTTGTAGCTCTTGCTTTTTCTATGTTTGGATATTTTAAATTAGAACTTCCTCAATCTTGGCAAAATAAACTAAATAAAGTTTCTCAAGATGGGGAGAAAAAACAAGGATACAGTGGAATTGCGATTATGGGATTTTTATCTGCATTGATTGTTGGTCCTTGTGTAGCTCCTCCACTTGCAGGAGCTTTGGTGTATATTGGTCAAACAGGGGATGCTCTTTTAGGAGGGGCAGCACTGTTTGTAATGAGTTTAGGTATGGGAGCACCATTGTTACTTGTTGGCGCTGGTGCAGGAAAATTTATGCCAAAACCTGGTGGCTGGATGGATACAGTTTCTAAAGTATTTGGTGTAGTAATGCTAGGTGTTGCTATATGGATGCTTGAAAGAATTATTCCACCGATGGCAACAATGATATTATGGTCTTTATTATTTATAGGAAGTGCCTGGTATGTTTCAAAATCATCAAATAAGATCATTAAATTATTTGGTATAATTTTATTTGTATATGGATTTATATTAGCCATGGGTGCAGGAAGTGGATCAAAAAATCCAATTAAACCATTGGAATATATAGGAAATAGTTCAAATATATCTCATGGTATAGTGTTTAAAAGAGTAAAAACTCTACAAGAGTTAGATAAAATTGTAAAAAATACTACAAAACCAATAATGCTTGATTTTTATGCTGATTGGTGTATCTCTTGTAAAGAGCTTGAAGAAACAACATTTAAAGATAAAGATATTATAAAGGCTTTAAGTGGTTTTACACTATTGCAAGTAGATACGACAAAAAATACTCAGGATGATAAAGATTTATTGAAAAAGTTTAATCTTTTTGGACCTCCTGGGATTATTTTCTGGGATAAAAATGCAAAGCAATTAGATAGTGCAAAATTAGTTGGATATAAAAATGAGAAAGAATTCTTAGCGCATATTAAAAGGTTTTATAAGTAAATGTTAAAAAATATAAATTTATTGTATGTTGAAGATAATATTGATATGCAAGAATATATGCAAGCTTTACTTGAAGATGAAGTAAATGAGTTATATATTGCCTCTAATGGTGAAGAGGGACTTGAATTATATAAAGATAAAAAACCAGATATGGTTTTAAGTGATGTAAATATGCCATATATGAATGGCTTACAGATGAGTCATGCAATAAAAAGAATTGATAATATGCAATCAATTATATTATTAACTGCACTTGATGATACAGAAGTTTTAAAAGAAGCAATAGATATTGGAATAAACTCATTTATAAGTAAACCATTAACTGATATTGATAAGTTTTTTAAAATATTAAGATATGAAGCTAAAAAAGTACAAGAACATAAAAGTGCATTAGAACTTAAGAAAGTAAATGAGAATAAAGAAAAATTAGATGTAGTATTAAAAATGATTACATCTATTTCTCATCATTGGAAGCAACCATTACACTTAATTTCATTAAGTGCTAGCTTAATTGAATTTGAGCAAGAACAGATGGAGAATAAAAATGAAAAACATCTAAAAATGCTTCATGATATATGTGTACAAACTGAAAAATTAGCTAATACTCTAAGTTCTATTGAGATGCTTGATTTTAAAAATATAACAATAGAACAATTAGAAGAATTAATTAAAATTAGTAATGAACTTGAAGATTCTTACTAAATTAACTTAAATACCAGGAAGCATAGCCTCTATAGTTTCAAGACCTAATTGAGATAGATCAAGTTGTACTTGTCCCATCTTATTTGTTCTTTTATTAAAAATAATTGGTGCATACATATTTAATACAGAATTTTTAATTGGATTTTGTATTACAAATACATAATATATTGATATATCACTATAATCTTTTATCTGTAATGCTTTTATATATTTTTCATCTAATTCAAAAGATATGTTACTTAAAGCATTGAAATTCATTAATTTTAATTCAATCCCTGATTCTTCTGTAGTAATTAGTGAAAAGAAGTTATCTATTTTTTCATAGTTAAAAGCTGTTTCATCTTCAAAACCTGCGATTGGTAATACAACATCATAATTCATAGTAATCCTTTACATTTTGTATAAGTATTTAAATTCTAACTAAAAAAATTATTGATGTCAAGATAAAAATTAATAATTAAACTGAAAAATAGCTGAAATTAAGTTTTTTATAATTAAAATATACTTAAATTAAGTTATTCTAAAGTTTTATTCTACTATTATCCCATTTCAATTATGAATCGGAGAAATAACAGATGAAATTTACTAAAATGGTAAAAGCTACTGATATCCAAAGAGATTGGATAGTAGTAGATGCAACAGATAAAGTTTTTGGTCGAATTATTACTGAAGTAGCAACAGTACTTAGAGGTAAGAATAAACCATACTTTACACCACATGTTGATTGTGGAGACAATGTAGTTATAATTAATGCTTCTAAAGCAAGATTTACAGGTGCAAAATTAGAAGATAAAAATTACTTCACACACTCTGGATACTTTGGTAGTACGAAAACTCACAAAATGTCAGATATGTTAGTTGATAATCCTGAAAAGTTATACAAACTAGCTACAAGAGGTATGCTTCCAAAAACAAAACTTGGAAAAGCAATGCTTAAAAAATTAAAAGTATATGCAGGTAGTGAACACCCACACACTGCTCAAATTAAAGGATAATAATAATGGCAAAAGTATACGCAACAGGTAGAAGAAAAAGTGCTATCGCTAAAGTTTGGTTAGAAAACGGTACAGGTGAAATTATTATTAATGGTCAATCAATAGATGCATGGCTTGGTGGTCATGAAGCTATTAAAAAAAGATTAATGCAACCACTAGAAGTAACTAAACAAGAAACTTCTGTAAATATCAAAATAAGCACACTTGGTGGTGGTTATTCAGCTCAAGCAGATGCTGCTAGACATGGTATTAGTAGAGCATTAGTTGCTTTTGATGAGCAATTTAGAACAATTTTAAAACCATATGGTTTATTAACTCGAGATGCAAGAGCAGTAGAGAGAAAAAAACCAGGTCGAAGAAAAGCAAGAAGAAGCCCTCAATTCTCAAAAAGATAGTCGGTCTTTTCTTTTTATTCAAGCCAAAGAGTTTTCTCTTTGGCTTTTTTTATGCAAAAAAACACTACAATTGCATATGAAATTTTTACTAATCCTTTTATTCTTATTTTCAAGTGCATATACTTCCACACTAAATTTATCAATATCATCAAATCCAAGTAGAATAAATCCTATTCTTGCAACAGATAGTGCAAGTAGTGAAATTGCTGATTGGATATTTAATGGATTATTTAAATATGATAAAAATGGAAAGATTGTATGCGATTTGGCAAAAAGTTATAAATTTATAGATGAAACAACATTAATAGTAAAATTAAAACAAAATGTAAAATGGCATGATGGAGTCGGATTTAGTGCAAATGATGTGTTATTTACATATAATACTATTTTATCTCCAAAAGTTTTTACACCAAATAGTGATAGTTTTAAAAAAGTGAAATCATTAGAAATTGTTGATGATTATACAATAAAGATTAAATATAAAGAGCCATATTTTAAAGCATTAAATATTTGGATGACAGGGATACTACCATATCATATTCTCAAAGATGAAAAAGACATTATGAGAAGTAAATTTAATAAAAATCCAATAGGAACAGGATCATATAAACTTAAAACATTTAAAATATCTTCAGATATAAAGCTTGAGGCATTTGATGATTATTTTGAAGGTCGTGCAAATATTGATGAGATTTTATATAAATTTTTACCGGACCCAACAACAGCCTTTTTAATGTTGAAACAAAATATGTTGGATGTTGGAGGATTAACTCCAATCCAAGTTGATAGACAAATAGATGAAAAATTTAAAAAAGATTATAAGATAATTGAAAAGCCAAGTTTTGGTTATACATATATGGGATTTAATCTAAAAAAGCAAAAGTTTAAAAATAAAAAGATTAGAGAAGCTTTATCTTTAGCACTAGATAGAAAACAGATGGTTGATATATTGTTTTTTGGTCATGGTAAAGTATGTAATGGTCCATTTTTACCAGGAACTTTTGCATATAATGAAAATGCACCAAAAGCAGTACAAAATATTAAAAAAGCAAAGCAGTTATTAAAAGAGTTGGGTTATGATAAAAATCACCCATTTGAGTTTGAGCTTGTAACAAATGCAAATAATTCAATTAGGGTAAATGCAGCACAAATTATGCAATATCAGCTTCAAAAAGTTGGTGTTAAAATGAGTATAAGAGTGATGGAGTGGCAGGCATTTTTAAATACAATAGTACATCCAAGAAATTTTGATGCAATACTTCTTGGATGGGGTTTATCTTTGATGCCAGATGCTTACTCTATTTGGCATAGTAAATCAGATAAAAAAGGTGGATTTAATTTAGTTGGTTATCACAATAGTGAAGTTGATAGATTAATAGAGCTTGGATCTAAAACAATCAATCAAGAAAAGCTAGGTAAAATATATAAAAAGATATTTAAAATAATTAGCCAAGATTATCCTTATCTGTTTTTATATATACCAAATTCAATAACTGTAGTAAATAGTAAAATAAAAAATATAGAACCAACATTTTTGGGCATAATGCATAATCAAAAAGATTGGATAAAATAAAGAGGTATAATGAGAAAAGATTTAGTAATATTGTTTGATTTAGATGGAACTTTAATAGATTCAACAGATGCGATTGTAAGTACATTTCATCATGCTTTTAAAGAGCAAGATTTTACATTTAGTGGAAGTGATGAGGATATTAAAAAAAATATTGGATATCCTCTTGATATTATGTTTGCAAATTTGGGTGTAGATAAATATAGAGTTTGGGATTTTGTAGATAGCTATAAATTAAGATATAGAGTTATATCAAAACAGCAAACAGAGTTACTGCCAAATGCAGTAGAGGCAGTAAAATTAGCTTATAAACATGCGAGACTTGGTGTTGTTACAACAAAAACTGGACTTTATTCAAAAGAATTACTTGAACATATGAATATAATGAAATATTTTGAGTGTTTAATAGGTCGTGAAAATGTTGAAAATCCAAAACCGCATCCAGAGCCAATATTTAAGGCTTTGGAACAAATGGGTATTGATACTCATAGTAACATTTGGATGATTGGTGATACAAAACTTGACCTTATTGCAGCAAATGAAGCAAAAATTAATTCTATTGGTGTAACATGCGGATATGGTAGTAGTGAAGAATTGAAACACTATACAAAAAACATTGAACTAAGCGCTTATGAGGCAATAAAAACTATAATAAAATGTTAATATTATGTTATGATTTTGCTATATTGAGAAATAAGCTAAATAGTAAAAGGTAAGTATAAGTTGTAATTACCTAAAATTTAACTACGATAATTTAATAAGATTTAAGGAGATATTATGCTAGAAATTAGATGGCATAGTCGCGCTGGTCAAGGTGCTGTTACAGGTGC
>CAZAOJ010000039.1:0-16522 GCA_964486745.1 uncultured Arcobacteraceae bacterium | reverse complement strand
TTAGATAATAGTGCCATCTCTTTATATCCATCAAAAATACCTTCAATATTATCAGGAGAACTTCCAATATAACAAGAACTTAATTGATGTCTATTTGTTCTAGCATTACTTAATGTTGGAGTTGCAAGCATAACTTCAAATTTTGAAATTAGATCATAAAACTCTTTAGCTCTTGTTTGTTTATCTTCTTCATTTTGTGCTAAGAACATAGCAATTCCCATAAACATTTGTTGTGGTAATTCTATTGGCTCTTTATTTCCATTTTTAAGTAAGTATCTATCGTATAGAGTTTTCATTCCAAGATAGTTAAATTGATAATCTCTACTAGGATCTAAATGATCATTTAAATCATCAAGGTCATAACCTTTTTCAAGATCTGGAATAATTCTTCCAGCCTCTTGACCATATTTTACATAATCTTTGATATGACAATATGCGTTTCCTTTGATTCCATGTGTAGCTTTCCCAACTCTATGATATAAGTCAAATAAAAATAGTCTAGCAGCTACAAATGTCCAGCCTGGCACATCAATGTCAATTTTTTCAACAGCAGTTTTAATTAATGCATCTTGAATATCACTAGAACTCATACCATCAATAAATTTAATTTGTGCATCAATCTCTAGTTCACTTTGAGAAACACCTTCTAAATCTTTTGTTGCTGCAATCGTGTGTTTTTGAATTTTACTAATATCTAAATACTCTTGTCGCCCATTTCGTTTTGTAATTTTAATTGCCATAATTATTTACCAAACACTCTTTTAAAAATTGCATCTACATTTTTTGTGTAGTAGTCAAAATTAAAACACTCTCTTATTTGTTCTTCACTTAAAGATTTTCTTAATTCTTTATCGTCTAAAAGGTGTTGCAGATATAGTGATTCACCTTTTTTATTTGTAGTAGGTTTTCCTTGTTGGATTTGTTCCCATACTTTCATTGCATTTCTTTGAACAATTTTATATGCATCTTCTCTACTAACTCCAGCTAATGGAAGTTCTAATAATACTCTTTGAGAAAATACAAGTCCACCAGTTAGGTTTAGATTTTTCATCATATTTTCTGGCATTACTGTAAGATTTGCAATTACATTGTTCATTCTATGAAGCATAAAGTCACAAGTAATAAATGAATCAGGTAGCCAAAATCTCTCTGTTGAACTATGTGAGATATCTCTTTCGTGCCATAGAGCTACATTTTCCATAGCAGGTATTGCATAAGCTCTAATGATTCTAGCAAGTCCAGTAATATTTTCTGTTAAGATTGGATTTCTTTTATGTGGCATAGCAGAACTTCCTTTTTGCCCTTTTGCAAAAAACTCTTCACATTCATATACTTCAGTTCTTTGCCAGTGTCTTACTTGTACCGCAAATTTCTCAATTGATGATGCTACTAATGCTAAAGATGTAGCAAGTCTAGCGTATCTATCTCTTTGAATTACTTGATTTGAAGCTGGTGCTGGTTTTAAACCCAACTCTTTACAAGCTAACTCTTCAAGTTCAAGTGGTGCATGAGCAAAATTTCCCATAGCTCCACTTACTTGACCAACTGCAATCACTTTTTTTGTTTGTTTAAGATTTTCAAGATGTCTTTTCATCTCATCATACCAAACTGCAAGCACGAGACCAAAAGTGATAGGTTCACCATGTATTCCATGACTTCTTCCAACCATAAGAGTCATTTTATGCTCTTTTGCTCTTTTTTTGATCGACTTCATAATCATTTTTACATCTTTGATAATTAAATCTAAAGATGAAGTCATTTGTAATGCAACAGCAGTGTCAACTGTATCACTTGATGTCATACCATAATGGAACCATCTTGATTCAGCTCCTAAAGTTTCACTTACACTTGTAGTAAATGCAATAAGATCATGTCTTGTTACTGCTTCAATCTCATCAATACGCTCTACACTAAACCCAGCATTCTTTGCAATCTTTTTAGCATCATTTTTTGGAATCTTGCCTAGCTTTGCCCATGCTTTTACTACTGCTATCTCTACATCTAGCCAAGCTTGGTATTTGGCTTGCATTGTCCATTTGCTACTCATCTCTTCTCGAGCGTATCTTTCAATCATAAGTTTTCCTTATAGTTATTTTATCAAATTTTATACTTGTTTTTAGTAGAATATGATACAAAAAGAATATAAAAAATAAGATTAAATTTGGAGGTTTTTTTGCCATTTATTTTAAAAAAATTTGATACACAAATTGGGCATAAGATACACTTATATATGTTTCAAAATTTGGGCTTTACTATATCGCAATCTCAAAAATATTTATCAAGAAGTAGAGTATTTGATGCTAATAACAATGTATTGAAAAATAATGATATTATACAAACTGATCATATATATGTAGCTATGTTTGAAGGGCATACAAGAGGATTAAAACCTTTAATAACAACTTCTAAATTTGCTTTATTTGAAAAACCAAGTGGTGTGATGGTTCATCCAACTGGAAGGAATACAGAATATTGTTTATTAGATGAAGTAAAATACCATTTTGGAGATGGTGCAAATTTAGTTCATCGAATTGATCAAGAGACAAGTGGACTTATTTTGATTGCTAAAGATAAAATAAGTGAAGTTGATCTAAAGATGTTATTTGAGTCGCGTCATTATGATAAAAAATATTTGGCAATTGTTGAAGGAAAAGTATCTGAACAAGTAGAAATAAATTCCCCAATTAGAAGAGAGGGAGGTTTTATTAAAGTAAAAATGTGTATTTCAAATGATGGTAAAGAATCATTTACTACTATAAGACCTATTGAATATAATTCAACTTTAGATTATACCTTAGTTGAGGCTATTCCTCATACAGGAAGACAGCATCAAATTAGAGTTCATTTAGAATCAATTGGGCATAGAATTGTTGGAGATCCTATTTATGGAGTAGATGAAAATATTGCAGATTCTTATTTAAATAAAACTTTATCACAAGAGGATAGATTAAAATATACAAAAGCTAAAAGACTAATGCTTCATGCTTCATATTTGGGATTTGAATATGAAAATGTAAAATATGATTTTTATTCTAAGAATAATATCTCCATACAAGATATATAAATAAGTATCTAGAAAATTTTGAGATACTTACAAGAATTATAAATTTCTTTATATCATATTTTAAAACACCAGCTATAAAGGTAAGGGGATCGCCAATAACTGGTACCCATGCTAAAAGCAAAGAGTAGCCTCCATATTTATCAAAAAAAGTTTTTGTTTTAAAAAGTTTTTCTTTTGTAATAAGGTTTTTCTTTTCTAAAAATTCTTCACCTTTTAACCCTAAATAGTAATTAATAATTGAACCTAGAATATTTCCAAAACTTGCAAATAGTAGTAATAAAAAGGGACTAAGTTGATTACTAAGATCTAATAAAAAAAGTGCCTCGCTACCAAGTGGAAATATAGTTGCACTTATAAAAGCAACGAGGAATAAAGTAAGATAATCTAGCAGCAAAGCTTATGCTAGATTTGTATAAACATTTTGTACATCTTCATCATCTTCAATTTTATCTAAAAACTCTACAAGATCTTCCATTTGTTCATCTGTAATTTCTATTGGCGAGTTTGGTATTCTTTGAAGTGAAGCTTTATCACATACTAAACCCATCTCCTCAAGTTTTTTTGACATATTTCCAAAATCTGTATAATCAGCATATATTGTGATATGTTCATCATCTTCAATTTTTATCTCTTCAAGTCCAGAATCAATTAGTTCCATCTCAAGCTCTTCAATATCCATATCTGGAGTTTTCATCTCAAATACTGATTTTCTGTCAAACATAAATTCTAAAGATCCTGTAGGTACAAGTGCACATTTTGCTTTTGTAAATATATTTTTAATATTTGCAACTGTTCTAGTTCCATTGTCTGTAGCAGTTTCTATAAAAATTAAAACTCCATGATGCCATTTACCTTCATAGTTTACCTCTGCTAAGTCTGCTGCATCTTTTGCTGTTGCTCTTTTAATTGCTGCAGAGATATTATCTTTTGGCATATTTTCTGCTTTTGCATTTGCAATAGCTGTTCTAAGTGTTGGATTCATCTCTGGATCTGGTGAACCTGCTTTTGCAGCCATAGTAATTGCTTTTGAAAGTTTGGGGAAAACTCTTGACATATTTCCCCATCTTTTTAATTTTGCTGCTTTTCTATATTCAAAGGCTCTACCCATAATATTCTCCTAATTGTTTGTTTTATTTATATTTTTGTATATTATCAAAATTTACCTAATTTTTACTTCTGCTAAAAAGATCTTCAGCCCATTGTGTGATTGGTCCTCTTAAAACTTTTTGTAATTTTATAGCAAATATATTAACTAAATCACTTTTATTTTTTGTAGATTTAAGTAATGTTGTAAGTGCATTTGTATATTTGTTTACATAAAAATTGTCTATTTGTTTATTACTTCCAAGGATCACTACTTTACAAGAACTATCAATTCTACTTAAAACCATCTGCATAGTTTTATTACTCATATTTTGAGCTTCATCTATAATTACAAATGAGTTAGACAAGGTTCTTCCTCTCATCTCCCCTACCCACATAGTTTCAATTCCATAGTTTTTTATTACTTGTTCTACTCTACTTGTAACTTCAATATCATCAAGTTCTTGATCAGGTTTATGTTTGTTGTTTTGTTTTCTTTTATGTTCTGTTCTAACCATATAATCTAAACTATCCATTAGTGGATGGTTATATATTCTAAACTTCTCTTCAAGTCCAGGAAGATATCCAACATCTTCACCTTTATCTAAAGATTCTATAGAGTTTCTTATATATATAATCTTTTGATAGGCTTTTAATCTTATAAGTTTAATAGCTGCACTTAAGGCAAGTAGAGTTTTTCCACTTCCTGCTTTTGCCTCAACAATCAATACATTAAAATATGGATGAATTAATGCATTTGAAAAAAATAGTTGTTCTTTATTTAGTGGTGTGATTATTTGATTTCTAACTTCAACTTCATCAAGTAGCTGTATTTTGTTGTTTATTATATATGCTAATATTATTTGATCTGAGCTTTTTACTTTAAAACAGTATGAGAAATTATATGGTTTATAATCTTTATCAAAATCTTCTATTGAACTGTTTTGTAAAAATTCTGTTTTTTCAAATGGTACTTCAATTTGTTTGATATATTCAAAATCAAACTCATCTTTATTATTTCCCATTAAAGAGTGAGCTTTTAAATCCATAGATATTGCTCTTAATCTTGCCATAATATCCAAAGATAAAAATTCTATATTTTTTTCATAATAGCTATTTGCAAATAAAGCAATTTCTAAAATTTTTCTATCATTTAGTATATTTAAAGCTAATTGTGAAGATTTTATTTGGTAATTTTCTTTTGAGATTATATCTATAATTGCAGTTTGTTTACCTAAAATTTCAAGTGTAATGATTTTTATTTCATCTAATATTTTTGTATTTATTATAGTTGCATTTTCTAATAATCTTGCAAATTCTCTAGCTTGAAAGTTGATCTCATCAAATCCTGATTTCTTGCTGTCGATTTCATCTAATACAACTTCTGGAATAATTATATGATTTGTTTTATTGCTTGATAATTTAAATATATTTGAGGCATCTTCAAGTATTATATTTGTATCAATTACAAAATATTTTTCAAAGTTCATTATATCTCTTTAGGTGTTTGTTTTCTTACTTTATAAATAATATATGCACCAATTAATAAAACTATAACAGTAAATAAAATTGAAAAGGTTTTAGTTATTACATATCCTACAATCAACAATGATAATAAAGTTGGTACCTCATTATATGCTCTAAAAAAGTTACCAGACCTTTCATAGTTTTCATTTTCTAATTGCACTCTAAAATATTCCATAGAAAATGAATATGCAATTAGGATAATTGCAAAAAATAGTTTAGCATACATCCATGGATTGTTTATATCTAGTAGATCTGGTCTTAAATACAACATCCAAAGTCCACTTATTATTGTAGCCCACATAGCAGGTAGTCCAATATATTTATACATCTTATACTCTTGGATTTTTACTACTTCTACAAATTGTGGTTTATTTTTATGTTCAGTATGATAAACATAAAGTCTTGGTTGATAAAAAAGCATTGCCATCCAAGACAATACTGACATTATATGAAATGTAAGTATCCATAAGTAGTAGTTCATTATATCCATTAGTTTTCCTTAATCTTTTTTATCCACTCATCCAAAGTTTTTTCAAAACCGATTTGGCTGCTTTTATATAAATATATAGATTTTTCTAGATATTTTTGTTCAATATATCCACCATAATCGTGCGGATATTTATAATCTTTTGCTATTGAATCTATATGTTTTGGTATATTTAGTATTGTACCATTTTTTACTAAATCACAAGCTTTATTTATAGCTAGATATGAACTGTTTGATTTTGGTGATGATGTCAAATAAACAACACATTGTGCCAGAGGTATTCTTGCTTCTGGATATCCAATCTCTTTACATATTTGATGTGTATTTAATGCTATGTTTAATGCATTAGGGTTTGCATTGCCAATATCTTCACTTGCTAGTATCATTAATCTTCTTGTTATAAAATCAACTTTTTCTGCTCCTACAATTAATCTTGCAAGATAATATAAAGCTGCATCTATATCACTACCTCTAATTGATTTGATTAATGCACTCGCAATATTATAGTGAGAATCTTTAGAATTTAATCCATCTGTTTGTGAAGTTTGTCTTAATTGATTTAATGTATCAATCGTTATATCTTTATCTACTTTATATGAAAATTCTATCAAATTTAAAAGTGATCTAGCATCCCCAGCACTACTAGATTTTAAATATGAATATATTTTATCATCAGCTTTTATGTTTAGTTTTTTAAATGCTTTATTTATAATTTTATCTAAATCATTATCGTTCAATGGTTTAAATTCAAATACAAAGGATCTGGATCTTATTGCATTTGTTAAAGTATAAAATGGATTCTCTGTACTTGCTCCTATAATTATAGCTTGGTAGTTTTCCATAATAGGAAGTAGAACCTCTTGTTGATTTTTATTAAGTCTGTGAACTTCATCTATAAAGATTAAAGGTTTAATAAGTGTATTTTGATGTTTTTTAATTACATCTCTTATTTGTTCTATTTTTATTGTTGTTGCATTAAAATGATAATATTGCATATCAACATTCTTTGCAATAATTTTCGCTAATGTAGTTTTACCAGTTCCTGGTGCCCCATAAAAAAACAGGTGAGGAATCTGTTTTTTTTCAATGAGTTTGTAAAGTGGGCTATTTGGTGATAATATATGAGTTTGTCCTATAAAGTCACTTAGAACTTCAGGACGAAGAATATTTGCTAAATCATTCATATTAGCTATCTAGTTTTTCTAAATCTTTCATATATCTTCTAAGATTTGTATATTCTTCTTTTGTTAGATATCTAGTTTTTCCTGTTGGAAGATTATTTAATGTAATCCCTCCATAATCTAATCTTTTTAAATCTACAATTTTAAGATCAAAGTTTGCAAAAAATCTTCGCAATTCTCTATTTTTACCTTCAGTAATAATTACTTTTAGTTTTGAAAAATTCTTACCTTGAGATATAATTTGATAACTAATAAATGGTGCAAAACTCATTTGTTCAATTTCAGTTTTCTCATGTGCACCTTTTGTTGCATCATCAAGTTGTAATCCACTTGACATAGCATTAAGTACTTCTTGAGTAATCATACCATCTACTTTAATTTTATATACTCTTTCAAGAGAAGAATGCATAAGTGTATTTACAACTTCAACGCTATCTGAAAGGATTAATACTCCTTCACTAGCATAATCAAGTCTTCCTACTGGTAAAAAGTGTTTAAATTTATGTGCTAAACTATCATAAATTGTTTTTCTTCCTCTTGGATCAGATTTTGTTACTAGCTCACCTTTTGCCTTATTGTAAACAATTACGGTATACATCTCTCCCGTTTTATCTTTTACAACTTTACCTTTAACTTTTACTAAGTCATCTTCATTTACTTGTGTTGCCATATTTGATACGACTTCACCATTTATAGTTACAAGCCCATCTTCTATAAGTCTGTCGGCTTCTCTTCTTGAATATATCGAGTTATGTGATATAAACTTATTTAATCTTGTTGATTCCATTATTTAATTCCTGCTTCTATTAAATCGTGAATATGAAGTAATCCTTCTAAATGATTATTCTCATCTACGACTGCAAGTAATTGAATTTTAAAATCTTCTATAATTTTTAGTGCATCACTTGCTAATAGGTTTTTATTGTTTATTGTTTTTGGGTTTTTTGTTGCTAATTGTTCTACTTTACAATCTAAAGAGAAATCATCATTTAATAAGGCTCTTCGTAAATCCCCATCACTTAATAATCCATATAGAGTGTTGTCATCATTTACTATTACAACATTTCCTAGTCTACCTTCGCTCATAGTTACGATTGCATCTTTTAGTAATGTTTCACGTGAAACAACTGGCAAATTTTCTTTTCTTAGAAGATCATCAACTTTAATAAATAGTTTCTTTCCAAGACTTCCACCTGGGTGAAATGATGCAAAATCCTCTTTTTGAAAATTGTTCTTTTTCATAAGACAAACTGCAAGTGCATCACCTATAGCCATAGTAACTGTTGTTGATGAAGTTGGTGCCGTATCAAGAGGACATGCCTCTTTTTGAACTTTTATATTTAAAAATATATCAGAATATTTAGCAAGAGTTGAATTCGCATTACTTGCCATAGATACAAGAGGAATATCCAATCGCTTTAAATGTGGAAGTATTTGGATAAGTTCTTCACTCTCTCCACTATAACTAATAGCAAGAACAATATCGTTCTTTCCTATCATTCCAAGATCACCATGCATAGCTTCTGTTGGGTGAAGGAAAAAAGAACTTGTACCTGTACTAGCCATTGTTGCAGCTATTTTACTTCCTACAAGTCCAGATTTTCCCACACCACAAATGATTAGTTTACCTTCACACTTCGAAATTAATTCAACTGCTTCAACTATCTGATTTGATATATTAGATGCAGCATACTCAAGTTGAGATGCCTCTAAAAGTATAACTTCTTTTGCGATATCTTGGAAATTCATTTTGCTTCCTTATTTTTTATTATTGAACAAATAATGTTGGTACAATCATTGGGTATTTTCTATATTTTCTAACACAATGTTTTCTTACAACTTTTCTTAGCTCATCTTCTAAAAGTCTATTATTCTGTAGCAATTGTGGTTTAATATTATCTAAATATGTTGCCAATAAATCTTCAATCTCTTTATTAAAGTATTTTTCATTTTTATTACCAATCATACCAAATGTATTTACTCTTGGTTTTTCTACTACTTTTCTTTCACTTTCACTAATTTGTGCTACTATCATAACTATACCATCACTTGCCATAGTTTGTCTATCAATAACAACATCATTTGCAATTTTATTATTCATCATATTATCAATATAAACTTTACCAGTTTTTACTGTTTTTACTTTTTTAAGATATTTAGGAGTAATCTCTACTTGTTCTCCATCACTTAAAATATGAATATTTCTTTCTAGTACTCCACACTCAACTCCTGTTTGAGAATGTTTTACAACATGATTATACTCACCATGTATAGGCATAAAGAATTTTGGTTTTACAAGTCTTAGCATAAGTTTTTGTTCTTCTTGGGCAGCATGTCCTGATACATGAATATCTCCATAATCTTGATATGCTACAGTTGCACCACCTTTTAAAAGATGATTAATTACTCCAGATACACTTGCTTCATTTCCTGGAATTGCTTTTGCTGAAAGGATAATTTGATCACCTGGCTTTATTTTGATATGTCTATGCTCATGTATAGCCATTCTATATAATGCACTCATTGGTTCACCTTGACTACCTGTTGTTACAATAAGTATTTCGTTATCAGCATATTTATTTATTTCGTGTGCATCAATAAATTTATCTTTTGGAAATTTAATATACCCAAGACCCATTGCTAAGTCTAAGTTTTTCTCCATTGATCTTCCAATAACACATATTTTTCTATTGTATTTTAATCCTACTTCAATTGCTTGTGCAACTCTATGAATATTTGAACTAAATGTAGACATTAAAACTCTACCTTTTGCTTTTGAAAAAATCTTTTCAAAAGTTGGTCCAACAGTTTTTTCTGTTCTTGTGAAACCTGGAGAGTGAGAATTTGTAGAATCACTTAATAGTAATAGAACACCCTCTTCTCCATAATGTGCAAATCTATGTAAATCTGTTGGGAAACCATCTACTGGAGTATGATCTATTTTAAAATCTCCAGTATGAATAATAGTGCCAGCTTCAGTTTTAATTGCAAGTGATGATGCATCTATAATTGAGTGAGTAATATGCATCCATTCTACTTCAAAATCCCCTATTCTTATAGGAGTTCTTTTTGATACCGCTCTTAAGTAACTTCTATGTTGTTTCATTTTATGTTCATCAAATTTAGAACCAATCATCTCTAATGGAAGTGAAGTACCATATACAGGAAATTGCATCTCTTTGAATAGATATGCCATAGCACCAATATGATCTTCATGACCATGAGTAATTACAATAGCAGATATTTTATTTCTAATTTGTCTAAGATATGTAAAATCTGGTATTAATATATCAACACCATGCATAGTATCATCTGGAAAACTCATTCCAACATCAACAATAATAGCACTTTTATCAGTCTCTATTACCATCATATTTCCACCAATCTCACCTAATCCACCAAGTGGAGTAATTCTTACTTTTGCATCAGTTTTAAGATCAAGTTTATAGTGTGGATTTAATCTATCTTTATGAATTTTTTCATTTATTAAATAAGCTTTTTTAAAGTCACTACCCCACCCTTTTCCTGATTTTGGAACTGGTTTTGAGTTTTTTTGTTTATTATTTGTATTTGGCTTTTTCTCAGAAGTTGTTTTCTTTTCTGGTTTCTTAGCAGTCTGTGTATTTTCAGTAGTTTTTGTTACTGTTTCAATCTTTTCTTCGTTCATTATGTATCACCTTATTATATATCTGGTGGTACAAAGATGCATCAACTTCATGAGGACGTATATTGTCACTTAAGTCTAACTCTTTATATATATTTTGTAATAAAACTTTATTTGCTACAGATAAAAGATTCTTAGAAAGTTTCTTACGTGGTTGCATAAATGCAGCTTTTAGAAACTTATTAAATTCTTTATCGAATTTTTTAGTTCTATCTTTTTTTATATAAAGAACGCTAGACATAACTTTTGGAATTGGGTCAAAAGATTCAGGTGGGACATCAAATATTATTTTAGATTCTATAGCTTGTAATTGTGTGATTACGCTTAAAGAACTATATTGTTTATTTGTGACTTTCGCACAAAATTTTTGTGCTACCTCTTTTTGAACCATAACCATTATATGTTCACAATGGTTATCCTGCAAAGCTTGTAATATTATATTTGTTGCAATATAGTATGGTAAATTTGCAATTAAGTCATATTTATCATCATATAAAGTGGAGTTTTTACTCCATATATCTAAAACATCAGTGTGGATCAGTTCTAGTTTACCGCTTTGTATCTCATTTTTGAATGTATTTGATAGAATATCTATTAGATCTGTATCTATCTCATACGCGCGTACATCTTTGTATTTGACCATTAAATTTGTCAAATCACCTAAGCCAGGCCCAATCTCAATTAGCTTATTGCTATTTTTGGGAATCGCTTCGACGATCTTTCTTACAATTATATTGTCTTTTAAGAAATTTTGTCCAAACTTCTTCTTCGCTTGTATATTCTTCATAGTAAGAAAGTATATTAGCCAATTGTTACTTATAGTTTTATAATTTTATCTTAGTATAGAATTATTTAGTTATAATAATCCCAGAAAAAAGATATAAATAGGGATTTAATGAGTAATTTTGCAAAAAGAATTATACCTTGCTTGGATGTAAAAGATGGTAGAGTTGTAAAAGGTGTTAGTTTTGTAGGACTTCGTGATGCAGGGGATCCTGTAGAGGTTGCAAGAAGATATAACAATGAGGGTGCAGATGAGATCACTTTTTTAGATATTACTGCAAGTAGTGATAACAGAGATACAATTGTGCATATTGTAAAAGATGTAGCAAAAGAGATATTTATACCACTGACTGTTGGTGGAGGAATTAGAAAACTTGATGATATATATAAATTATTAAATGTAGGATGTGATAAAGTAAGTATTAATTCAAGTGCAGTTGTTAATCCTAATTTTATTAATGAATCTTCAAAAAGATTTGGTTCTCAATGCATAGTGGTTGCAATTGATGTAAAAAAAGTTGAAGATGGATCATATCATGTATTTGTAAAGGGTGGTCGAGAAGATACTGGACTTGATGCAGTTAAATGGGCAAAAGAGGTATATGATAGAGGTGCAGGAGAAATTTTGCTTACATCTATGGATACAGATGGAGCTAAAACTGGATTTGAACTTGATATAACATCACAAATCTCATCTCTTGTTGATATTCCTGTAATTGCAAGCGGTGGAGCAGGGACTATGGAGCATATCAAAGAGGCCTTTGATTGTGGGGCAAGTGCTGCATTAGCTGCATCAATTTTTCATTATAAAGAGATTGATATAATGGATTTAAAACACTATTTACATGACAACAATATCCCTGTGAGATTATAATGATAATTTGTGCAGGAGATAGTGAAAGTTTTAATTTTGCGACACCTATTGGAGTGGGACTTATAAATAGTGCAATAAATCTTACAAGATTATGTTTACTTGATAAGCCAGATTTTTTACTATTTGTTGGTAGTGCAGGAAGTTATGATAAAAATAAATATAAAGTATTTGATATAGTTGAATCAACAAGTGCTGCAAATATAGAACTTGGATTTTTAAATAATGATTGTTACACACCACTTGAAAATGTACTAAACTCTCAAACAACATTAACACAAAATCAAACAATAGTAAATTCATCAAATTATATATCTACAAATGAAGAATTATCAAAGAAATTTATAAATTATAATATTGGTATTGAGAATATGGAGTTTTATTCTTTATTACAAGTTGCTAAAGAGTTTGATATTCCTGTTGCTGGTATATTCGTAGTTACCAACTATACTAATAAAGAAGCACATCAAGATTTTATTAAAAATCATAAAGATGCAATGTCAAAACTAATACACTATTTAGAAGAAAAAAATATTATAAAATAAAGATTATTTAATAAATGTTTCATGTGAAACATTATAAAAGGAAGCAAATGAAATCAATATTTGATTTTGATTTAAAACAATTACAACAAGAAGTTAAACCATCGTTTAGAGCCAAGCAAATCTTTAATTGGCTTTATAAACAATATGCTACATCTTATGAAGATATGAAAAATATTCCAAAAGAATTAAAAGAAAGTTTATCTAAAAACTATAGTATAAATCCTTTGCAAATATTAACTAAACAAAAAAGTATGGATGGAAGTATTAAATATCTATTCAAATTATATGATGGACATACTGTTGAATCTGTATTTTTACTTATGAAAGATAAAAAAACTAATGAAGATGGAGATATAATAAAAAGTGAACAATATACTTTTTGTATATCTACGCAAGTAGGATGTAAAGTAGGGTGCAGTTTTTGTCTTACTGCAAAAGGTGGATTTGTAAGAAATCTAACAGCTGGAGAGATAGTAGAACAAGTAAGACAATTAAAGCTTGATAATAATATACCAGCTAATAAATCAGTAAATATTGTATATATGGGGATGGGTGAACCACTTGATAATTATGATAATTTAGTTAATGCAATTAGAATATTAAGTAATCAAGAAGGACTTGATATCAATACAAGAAGACAAACAATTTCAACAAGTGGAATAAGCTCTAAAATAGAGAAATTAGGCGCTGAAGACTTAGGAATACAGCTTGCAATATCTTTACATGCAGTTGATGATACTTTAAGAAGTGAATTGATTCCTATGAATAAAGCATATAATATTCAATCAATTATTGATGCAGTAAAAAACTTTCCTGTTGATGTGCGAAAAAAAGTTATGTTTGAGTATTTGGTAATAAAAGATAAAAATGATTCAATTAAAGATGCACAAACATTAATAAAACTTTTGGATGGAATAAAAGCAAAAGTGAACTTAATCTATTTTAATCCATATGATGGTACACCATATGAAAGACCTTCAAGGAATAATATGATAAAATTCAAAGATTATTTAAATAGCCGTGGATTAACATGTACAATAAGAGAATCAAAAGGTTTAGATATTGATGCAGCATGTGGACAATTAAAAGAGAAGGAAAGCAATGGGAACAGTTGATATAGTTATGGTTGTATTCATTGTAATGGTTGTAATAGTTTCAGCTATTGGATTTTATAAAGCGGCAACGAAAGAGGATTAAAAATATGGCAATTACTAGATTTGCACCAAGTCCAACTGGATATTTACATATTGGTGGATTAAGAACAGCATTATATAGTTATTTATGGGCAAGAAAAACAAATGGACAATTCAAACTAAGAATTGAAGATACAGATATGCAAAGAAATCAAGATGATGCATTAAAAGCTATTATTGAAGCATTTGACTGGGTAGGTCTTGATTATGATGGTGAGGTTGAATATCAATCAAAAAGAATGGGTATTTATAAAAAATATATTCAACAACTTCTTGATGAAGGTAAAGCTTATTATTGTTATATGACAAAAGATGAACTTGATGCCTTAAGAGAAGAACAAATGGCAAATAAACAAACTCCAAGATATGATGGAAGATATAGAGATTTTACTGGAACTCCTCCCGTAGGCATTGATCCAGTTGTAAGAATTAAATCACCAAATGAAGGACATATTTGCTTTATAGATGGTATTAAAGATGTTATGAATTTCAACTGTGAAGAGGTTGATGATTTTATTATTGCTAGAAGTAGTGGTGTTCCAACATATAACTTTGTAGTTGCAGTTGATGATGCATTAATGGGAATGACAGATGTAATAAGAGGTGATGACCATTTAAGTAATACAGCTAAACAAATAGTAATATATGAAGCATTAGGTTTTGATATTCCAAAATTTTATCATGTACCAATGATAAACAATCCTGCAGGTAAAAAACTATCTAAGAGAGATGGTGCCATGGATGTTATGGAATATAAAAGACAAGGATATCTTCCTGAAGCATTATTAAATTTTCTTGTTAGATTAGGGTGGAGTAATGGAGATCAAGAAATTTTTTCTATGAAAGAGATGCTTGAATTATTTGATCCAAATAATATTAATAAATCAGCTTCAGCATACAATGAAGAAAAATTAAAATGGTTAAATAGTCATTATATAAAAAATGTTTCAAACGAAAGACTAATAAAAGATTTAGAATTTTTTGATTGTTTTATAGATGGACATGATAGAAAAGAGATGTTACTTGATTTATCAAAAGAGAGAGCTCAAACTCTTGTAGAATTAAAAGCATCTATAGAAAAAATTACAAATACTCCAACATCATATGATAGAAAAGGAAGTAAAAAGTTTATAAAAGAGGGAATAATAGATATTTTGAATTTATATTGTGATCTTTTAGAAACAACTGAACATGAGCTTCATCTAGCAATAGATTATGAAGCTATTACAAAACCATTTATTGAAGAAAATGAGTTAAAAATGCCTCAACTTTTTCAACCAATTAGAATAGCTTTAACAGGTGGAACGCAAGCACCATCAGTATATGATATTATGGCAATACTAGGGAAAGAGGAAACTTTAAAAAGAATTAAGTCAGCAATTGCTGCTAATTTTGGAAAAGAAGAAGAGTAGAATTACTCTTCAATTCTTATCATTGAAGGTTTAGATAGAACAAAATCTAATTTTTCAATATTTTTGATAGCTTTTTGTATTTGTTTTTCAGTACATATATGAGTTGATAATAGAAGTGTTGCACTATTATTATCTAGTGGTTTTTGAAGCATTGTAGCAATAGAAATATTATCATTACCTAATACTGTAGCAATTTTCGCTAAAACTCCACTTTTATCTTCAACTTTTATTCTTAGATAGTATTTTGTTTCAATAGAATCAATACTAGCAAGGCTTAAACCACTCTCAAGAGGCTTTTTAAACCCAAGCATTGGTGCAGCCTTACCTCTAGCTATATCAATGATATTAGCTACTACAGCACTCGCAGTTGCATCACCACCAGCACCAGGTCCATAGTACATAGTTTCACCAACTTTATCACCAATTACACTTACCCCATTCATAACACCATCTACTTTTGATATCATTTGTGTTTTTGGTATTAATACACTATGTACTCTTAACTCTACCTGCTCACCTTTTTTCTTAGCAATTCCAAGATGCTTAATAGCATAATTAAATTCATTTGCAAATTCAATATCTTCCGGACTTATATCTTCAATACCTTCAATTAAAATATCTTCAGGCTTTGCATCAATTCCATAAGCAATAGATGCTAAAATAAGAAGTTTATGTGATGCATCAAATCCACCTACATCAAATGTAGGATCAG
>CAZAOJ010000038.1:0-16567 GCA_964486745.1 uncultured Arcobacteraceae bacterium | reverse complement strand
TGTAAAATATATATCTTGAGCTATCAACAAAAATATAAGTGGTAAATAAATATACCAAATAGAAAAACCAACTAATAATAAAATTATTATGGATACTATAAATATATGTAGTAAATTTGCAGCATGTATCCAAGATGGTATAGATATAAAATCCTCAAGTAACATATTATCTATAGCATTAGCATGTATCTCAACTCCAGGAAATATAGACTCAAATGGTGTTGCTCTTAGATTATATAATCCAGCAGCAGTAGTACCAATAAGAACAATTTTACCATCAAGTAAATTTTTATCAAAAGTATTATTTAAAATATCATATGCTGAAATATATTGAAAATGTTTCTCATATCCTCGATAGTTTATTAATAATCTCCCATAGCTATCTGTTGGTATGGTAAGTTTATCAAGAGTTATATCTTGAACACCATTTTGATCATAATTTATAATAACTTTATTTGTTCCTATAATATTTCTAACAATCTCTAATGCTAAAGAGGGGAATAATTGATCATTTAATTGAATAACTAAAGGAACACTTCTTGTAACTCCTGATATATCTGGAATATTATTTACAAATCCACTGGAATAACCACTATTTTGTAATAGAGGAATATTTAAAATAGTTCCATATGCTTTAGTTATCATATTATTTGTTGGTGTTTTATTTTTTTGAATAAAAATTGCAGGTATATTTGGGAGATTATCTCTTACAAATTGTGTATTTGTTAGTTGAAATTGGTAGCCTAATATTGATGCAGTATTTTGTAAGGTATTTGCAAATATTTTATCATAATTTGCTATGTGCATATTTTGTGTATCTATTTTAATATTTTTTATAACTTGACTGGGAGAAGTTTTGTCTTTTTCTGCAAAAATAATATCAAATCCGATGATAACAGCTTGTGCATCATTAATATTATTTACTAATTTTGCAACTAAATTTCTACTCCATGGCCATTGACCAAATCTACTTAATGCTCTTTCATCAATATCAATTATTACAACGTTATTACTTTTAGGTAATTCTCCTCTAGCAATAAAGTATAAATCCCTTATGTTATTATCAAATGAATTAATTTTATTTGGGATATATATATACAAAACAGATAATAAAGATGTGATAAATAATGAACCAAAAAGATAAATAAGAAATTTAATAAGTGCTTGTTGCATAATAACCTTTAATTACTTCTAATAAATAATTATAGCAAAAATGGATACAATTAAGCAATACTAATTAATATTTGAGGAAAAATGAAAAATACAATAAGAATATTGGGTGCAAGTGGAAGTAGAAGTATTGATTTAGATCAGTCTTGTATTCAAGTTACACCTGAGGTCATTATAGATGCCGGAAATATATTATATAGTTTGGGTGATGAGGCCCAACTTATTAATCATATTTTTATAACACATTCTCATCTTGACCACATAGCAGATTTACCATTTTTTATAGATTCTTTTTTTGAATCAAGAACTCAAACATTAAATGTATATGGAACAAAAGGGACTATTGCAGATATAAAAAAATATATATTCAACTGGGAAATATGGCCAGATTTTTCACAAATAAAACTTGAAAGTTGTGATCAATTTGCTATAACATTTCATGAAATTTGTATTAGCCAAACTATTAAATTAAAAGATTGTTCTTTAAAAGTGATTAAAAATAATCATACAACTTCTAGTTGTGGATATGTTATAACAAAAAAAAATGAATCTGCACTTTTAACTTCTGATACATACTGTTGTGATACAATTTGGAAAGAGGTAAATGAAAACCAAAGTATTAAAGTTGTAATGGTTGATGTTTCATTTCCTTCTAAATTTGAACAATTAGCATATGATAGTAAACATCTTACTCCTAAATTACTAGCACAAGAACTTAGAAAATTAAAAAGAAATGATGTAAAAATTATGGTTAATCATTTAAAACCATATTATATGAATGAGATTAGAAAAGAATTAGAGCAATATGGAGTTCTTTTAAATGAGGGAACAATAATGCAAAGTGAAGATATTATTGATATATCTAAGTCTGTAGTTTTTCATAATATTCATTCAAAAAAACGTCAAATTCAGAAATTAAATGAAATAGGTACCTCACTTACTGGTGAAAAAAATATTAATAAATTAATGCAAAAAATTGTAAATGGTGCAAAACAGCTTTGCCGTACAGATGCTGGTACAATTTATCTTATGAGTGAAGATAAAAAATACTTACAATTTGCTATTGTTCAAAATACCTCATTAGAATTAAGTATGGGTGGGGATAGTGAAAATATAAATTGGGAAAGATTACCTTTATATAATGAAGATGGAAGTGTAAATAATACAAATATTGCCGCACTATGTGCAATAGAAAATCATCTGTTTAATATTGATGATGTATATAAAGGGGTATGGCAACGATACAATGGCCCTAAAAGTTTTGATGATGCTACTGGATATAAAACCAAATCAATGCTTCTTGTTCCTATGATAAATCATGAAAATGATGTTATAGGAGTTCTACAACTAATTAATAAATTAGATGAGAAAGGTAATGTAATAGAGTTTTCATCTGAAGATGAAGATTTAATATTATCAATGGCTTCTCAAATTGCTGTTACTATTACTAATACAAAATTAATAGAAGATATGGAAAACTTTTTGGATGCATATATGAGATCAATTGCAACAGCTATTGAAAAAAAATCTAAGCATACAAGTGGACATATTAGAAATGTAGCAAAAATAAGTTCACTTATTGCAAATGCAATTAATAATGACAAACAATATTGTTATAAAAATATTTCTTTTTCAAAAGATGAAATAAAACAATTAAATATGGCAGCTTGGATGCATGATATTGGTAAAATTACAACTCCTGAATATATTATAGATAAAACAAAAAAATTACAAACAGTATTTGATAGATTTGATTTAATTGTGACAAGATTTGAAATATATAAACGTGATTTAGAGATACAATATATGAAAGAACAAATAGATAAAACACAATATGATAATATCTTAAGTAATTTAAATGCTGATTTAGATTTTATTAAAAATATTAATTTAGGTATTGATACTTTAACTAACAATGATTTATATCGTATTAAAAATATAGCAACTAAAACACTTATAGTAAATGGAGAAAAACAAAACTTATTAAGTGATGATGAGATATATAATTTATCTATTATATCTGGTACTTTAAATGATGCAGAAAGAGATATTATAAATCAACATGCACAAGTAAGTATTGATATGTTAGAGACTTTACCTTTTCCAAAAAAGATGAAAAAAGTTCCACAAATAGCTGGAGTTCATCATGAAAAAATATGCGGTGGAGGATATCCTAAAAATTTATCTGGAGATCAAATAAGTTTGGAAGGTAGAATATTAGCAATAGCTGATGTATTTGAAGCGATTTTAGCAGATGATAGGCCATATAAGCAAGCAAATACTTTAAATAAAGCTATGCATATTTTATATGAAAAAGCTATCAATAATGAAATTGATAGAAAATTATTAAAATTTATAGTAAAAAATAACTTACATATTAAATATGTACAAGAAAATCTAAAAACAGAACAACTAGATGAGGTTACCGTTGATTTTAATACACTATAGTTTTATATAAGTATTAATAGTAAAATACCAAATATAATTCTATATATCCCAAATGCTACAAAAGTAAAATTTTCTAAAAACTTTAAAAATAGTTTTATTGTAATAAAAGCAACAATAAAAGCAACAACAAATCCAACTCCTAAAACTAGTAGATTTGCATCACTAAACTCTTTATAGTGTTTTAATAGATCATATCCAGTTGTAGCACACATTACAGGAAAAGCAAGTAAAAAACTAAACTCAGCACTAGCTTTTCTATTTAACCCTACAAACATAGCTCCAATAATACTACTTCCAGCTCTGCTTGTACCTGGAATAAGAGCAAAAACTTGAGCCAAACCTATATAAAAAGCTTGTTTATATGAAACTTTTTCAACATCATTAACACTATGTTTTGATTCATCATAATATTTTTCTGCAATTAAAAATACAACTCCTCCTACTATAAACATAATAGCAACAATTTGTATTGAAAACATTGCTTTTATATAAGGTGCAAACATATATCCAATTGCACCAATGGGTAAAAATGCAAGTGTAAGTTTTGTCCAAAGATCTATTTTTTTGATTGTAAATTTATCGCTATAACATAACACTACAGCTAAAATTGCAGCAAATTGTATAATTACTTCATATGCTTTGGTAATATTATTTTGATCTATTCCCAAATATTCACTTGCAACTATTAAATGTCCTGTTGAAGAGATTGGTAAAAATTCTGTGAAACCTTCTATTATACCTAAAATGATTGATTGAAAAATATCTATTTTATATCCTTTGTTAGTTGTAAAAACTTTTTTAAACTTCTTTTCTCTTTATATCCTATATCGTAACTTATTTTATCTATATAGTTTATAATTTGTTTTGGTGTTAAATTACTTCTTAGTGCATATTGTTTTAGTATATATTGTGGAATCTTTACATTTTGACGTAAAAATTCTTTTGATAATTTACGAAGATATTTATGATGTTTATGAGTACATAATCTTGCAAAAACAAAAGGTAAATTATATTTATTTTGCCATTGTTTGGCTAAATCTATAAAATCATCATTTGTATGTTTAGTATTGTAGTAATATTCTAATGCTTTATCTCCAATAATAACTCTACCTTGAAGATTTAAAATTTTTGCAAGTGCATTAGATGTTTGAGATTGGAAATCTTTTTCATAATTACCTTTAATACTAAGAACAGATAAAACTTCATTTTTAGCAACAATTCCAATATCTAAACAATCGCAATTTTTAGAAATGATTGAAGAGATAAAAGCAGCATCAATTTGTCTTTTTTGATATTGTTTATTTATTTTTGAAGGGTATGATTTTTTGTAGTTGATTATCGCTTTTATTTGAGATGATTTTATATTTTTTTTAATAAATATGTAAAATGGTAATAAATTGATAAAATCTATTTTTGCAAAGATCATTAATAACATTTCCTTAAATTATTTGTGGTATAATATCCAATTAGTTGTAAAAAAAGGGTTAAAATGGTTACAGTAGAATTTTTAGGACCTATAGGTAAAAATCCAATGAATTTGGATATAGAAAATTTAAGTCAATTAAGTGATATTTTAAAAGATGATAAACAGATATCTTCATGGCTAGAAAATTGTGCTGTAGCAATTAATGATAAATTAGTAAATTCAAAAGATATTTCACTTAGTGATGGTGATAAGATATCTTTATTACCACCAGTTTGTGGTGGCTGATTATGATGAAAAAACCAAAAGTACAATTATACCAAGGTAGTTTAGAAGTAGAAAAAATCACAAATGAGTGGTACAATCAATTTAAAAATAGTAATTATGGCGCAATTATTACTTTTGTAGGTGTTGTAAGGGATGAAGATAATATTGATGGACTAAGCTTTGATATTTATGAACCAATATTAACTTCATGGTTTGATGCCTGGCAGCAAAAAGCAAATGTCAAAAATGCTGTAGTTCTTATGGCACATTCTATTGGAGATGTACCAAATCATACATCTTCATATATTGCTGCAGTTTGTTCACCAAAAAGAAGAGTAGCTTTAGAGATGATTGATGAGTTTGTAGAAGATTTTAAGGCTTCTGCTCCTATTTGGAAGTATGATTTAATTAATAATAAAAGAGAGTACGCATTTGATAGAAGTACAAAAATCAATGGTGCTGGGGTTTTAGCATAATGGATTTTATTTTAATAGTTGATGATAGTAAAACTATAACAAATTCGTTAAAAATTTTAATTAATGAAGAGTTAGGATATCATGCTGTTGTTGCACATAGTAAAAAAGAGTGTGCAGATGTTTTGCTTAAATATAGAGGTAAATTCTCAGCAGCACTTTTAGATTTAAATCTTCCAGATGCACCAAATGGCGAAGTTGTTGATTTTGTCACAAAATTTAATATTCCAACAATTGTATTAACTGGAACAGAAATAGAATCAAATGAAGATATTTTTAGAGATAAGAATATTATAGATTATGTTTTAAAAGATGGTGGATTTGCAATTAATTATATACTTGAATTATTAAAAAGAATAGTAAGAAATCAGGGAATGAAAGTATTAGTTGTAGATGATTCAAAAGTTTTTCTTGCTCAAACTAAAGATCTTTTGGAGCGTTTTCAGTTAAGTTGTTTTAGTGCATATGATGGTTTAGAAGCATTGAAAGTATTAGAAGAAAATCCAGATATAAAAATAGTATTTACAGATTATAATATGCCAAATATGGATGGACTTGAATTAACGAGAAATATTAGAAAGATTTACAAAAAAGATAAATTAAGTATTATTGTAACTTCAGGATCTGAAAATAAAAAGATACCTTCAAAATTCTTAAAATTTGGTGCAAATGATTTCTTATATAAAGGGTTTACTACTGAAGAGTTCTATGCAAGACTTAGTAATACTCTTGAGGTATTAGAACTTTTTGAGTCAACTCAAGATAAAGCAAATAAAGATTTTTTAACAGGTATGTTTAATAGAAGATATCTATTTGATGTAGTTCAAGAAATATATAATAGAGCTAAAGCAAAGAAATTACCATTATGTGTTGCAATAATAGATATTGACAAATTTAAAAATGTAAATGATACTTATGGACACGATATTGGTGATATTGCTATTAAAGAGGTTGCAAAAATATTGCGATTAAATGTAAATGAAGGTTCGCTTGTAGCAAGATTAGGTGGAGAAGAATTTTGTATTGTTTTAAATGGATATGATCAGGATGAAGTAATATCAAAATTAGAACATATAAGAGAAGATTTTGAAAATAATATTATTGAGGTAACTCCAAGATTAAGTCTTAAATATACTGTATCAATAGGAGCAACAATGCAACTATTTAATAGTTTTGATCAGATGATAAAAAGTGCAGATGAAAATCTTTATGAAGCAAAAGAAACAGGAAGAAATAAGGTAGTATTAACTTGAGAGTAGATCTTCACAATCACACAATATTGTGTAATCATGCTACAGGATCTATGGAACAATATGTACGAAGGGCTATAGAGTTAGGTATTGATATTTATGGATTTTCTGATCATGCACCAATGGATTTTGAACCAGAATATAGAATGAGTTTAAAACAAAAATCAAAATATGAATCTGATGTTTTAGCTTTAAAAGAAAAATATAAAGATCAAATAGATATAAGACTTGGATATGAAGTTGATTATATGAGAGATCCAAAGTTTATAGAAAAAAGTATTTTAGATGCAAAAGTTGATTATTTAATTGGCTCAGTACATTTTCTAGATGATTGGGGTTTTGATAATCCAGCATTTTTAAAAATATATGAAAAAAAGAATATTGATAAAATATGGGAAGAGTATTTTTCAACTGTAAGTGATATGGTAAAAACAGGATATTTTGATATTGTTGGACATTTGGATTTAATTAAAGTATTTAAATTTTTACCAACTAAAGATATAAAAGAGTTCTCAACTCAATGTATGAAAGATATAAAAGATTCTGGAATGGCTTTGGAAATAAATACTGCAGGTTTAAGAAAGCCAATAGGGGAAGTTTATCCATCAAAAATTTTATTAGAACAAGCATATAAATTGGATATACCTATAACTTTTGGATCAGATGCTCATAGTGTAGAGCAAGTTGGATTTGGATATGAACAAGCACTATTATTAGCAAAACAGATTGGATACTCATCTTGTGCTATTTATAAAGATAGACAACTACAAATGGTACAAATTTAAACATCTTCTAAATTGTATATTTTTTAAACACTTATTGTATTCATCTTTCAATCTAAATACGATACAATAGTTAAATTTAAAAATTTCCAAGGAGAAAAAATGGGTAAATTTGTTAATAATGTTGAAGAGTTTTTTTCATATTGTCAAGAAAATGAAGTAGAATTTGTAGATTTTAGATTTACAGATATTAAAGGTGCATGGCATCATATATCATATAGAATGAGTGCAGTAACGCAAAGTCAATTAGATAATGGTATGCCTTTTGATGGTTCAAGTATTGATGCATGGCAACCAATTAATAAATCTGATATGATTTTAAAGCCAGATGTAGAATCTGCATTTTTAGATCCATTTACTGCTGATAGTACAATTATTGTTATTTGTAATGTATATGATATTTATAAAAATGAATTATATGCAAAATGTCCAAGATCAATTGCAGCTAAATCTTTAGAGTACTTAGCTGAAGCAAATATTGGAGATGTAGCCTATTTTGGTCCAGAAAATGAATTTTTTATTTTTGAAGATGTAAAAGTAAATGATAGTGCAAATGAAGCTTATTATAGTGTAGATACTGAAGATGGAGAATGGAACCTTTCTAAAGATATGGAAGGTGGAAATATGTCTCATATTTCTGGAACAAAAGGTGGATATTTCCCAGTTGCTCCTGTTGATAAAGGTGTTGATTTAAGAGCTGAAATTATGCTTGTATTAGAGCAAGTAGGTCTTGAAGTTGTTTTAGGACATCATGAAGTTGCACAAGGTCAACATGAAATTGGTATAGTTTATAACACATTAGTAGAAGCTGCAGATAATGTACAAAAACTAAAATATGTTGTTAAAATGGTTGCTCATTTAAATGGTAAAACTGCAACATTTATGCCAAAACCTATTTTGGGTGATAATGGAAATGGTATGCATGTACACCAATCAATCTGGAAAGATGGGGTAAATACATTTTACAAAGAGGGTGAGTACGGTAACTTATCTGATGCAGCAAGACATTATGCTGGTGGAATATTTAAACATGCTGCAGCTATTGCTGCATTTACAAATGCTTCTACAAACTCATATAAAAGATTAATCCCAGGATATGAAGCTCCAAATATTCTAACTTATTCTTCTCAAAATAGATCTGCTGCATGTAGAGTACCTTATGGTGCAGGTGCACCTGCTACTAGATTAGAAATGAGATTTCCAGATTCTACAGCTAATCCATACTTAGCATTTGCAGCGCTTATGATGGCTGGAATTGATGGTATTAAAAATAAATTAGAGCCTGTTGGACCAATGGATGAAGATTTATTTGAATTAACTCTTGATGAAATTAGAGAGAAAAATATTCCTCAAATGCCTGCTACTTTAAGAGAAGCATTAGAAGGTTTAATTGCCGATAATGATTTCTTACAACCAGTATTCACTGCAGATATGATTGATACTTATCAACATTATCAATTTGAAAGACAAGTTTGGCCAGATGAAGCAAGACCAACTGCTTTTGAATTTAAAACAACTTATTCTTGTTAATAAGATTATAACAACTAAATTAAAAAGCCCAAGGATTTATTCCTTGGGCTTTTTTAGTATAAATAAAATTATATATTAAAATATAATTTGTTCTTCATCTTGAAGATTTTCTATCTCTTCTACAACTTCAGGAAGAGGGGATATATCGGTATAGTATGCTTTTTGACCTTTAAATACACCCTCTTTTACACCTTTTGGCTTTGTAAATTCTCTTTGAATTTCTGGATGAAGTTCTAAATAGTTTTTTACAAAATTTGAGAATACAGGTGCCGCTGATCCCCCACCAGTTTCACTTCTATACATAGGTGTATTATCATCATTTCCAAACCAAACTATTGTTTCAATACTTGGAGTATATCCACAAAACCATGCATCTACATATTTATTTGTAGTTCCAGTTTTTCCTGCAACTTGAATTCCTGGAACTTGAGCTCGTCTACCTGTCCCTCTTTTAACAACTTGTTTTAGTATATCGGTCATTAAAAATACTTGTTCAGGTTGCATAATCTCTTTTGGTTCAGTTTTACTATAGCTAATAGTTTGGTCATGAAAATTTGTGATTTTTTCAATTAGGTATGGTTTTACTTGTTTACCCCCATTTGAAAGCGTACTATACATTTGACTCATATCCAATGGTGATATAGAAAAGCTTCCAAGTGTGATTGAAAGATCTTTTGCTATATCTTTAAATCCTATTTCAGTTAGTTTATCATAGATTACATCAATTCCTATATCAGATACAAGATTTACAGTTGCAAGATTTTTAGAGTGAACAAGTGCATCTTTAAACGGAACAAGGCCTGTTACATTTCTTTCATAATTTTTTGGTTGCCACTTTTTCTTTTTGTTATTCGCATCTCTATATTCATATGTTCTACTTATATCAGTAAGTGTAGATTCTGGATTGTATCCAAGATTTAATGCTATTTGATATAAAAATGGTTTAACTGCACTTCCTGGTTGTCTTTTTGTTTGAGTTGCTCTATTATAAGAAGATTTTTTATAATCAACACCACCTACAAGAGCTAATATCCTCCCTGTAGAATTCTCAATAGAAATTAATGCACCATTTAAAGTCTTACTCCAACTTTTTTCATTATCTTTATTTTTATCATGACTTTTTATTCTGTCATATCCAAATTTTAAAGATTTTCTTGCAAGTTCTTGTGTAGCTAAATCAATAGTAAGATATATCTTATATCCTGCAGTTTTTAAATCAGGAAATTTAGGAGTCAATCTTCTTATAACTTCATCAGTAATATATGGAGCTTTATTCATACTAAGTGTATCATTATATACTTTTGGAATATAGTCTATTGCATATTTGTATTCTACAGAGTTTATCCAACCTAATTTTTTAAGTCTTCTTATTACTTGATTACCTCTTGCAAGGGAATGCTCAAGATTTTTAGTAGGATCATAAAAACTAGGAGCTTTAGGAAGACCAACAAGCATAGCTATCTCTTTTATATTTAGCTGATTTAACTCTTTTCTAAAATAGCCTAAACTTGCAGTTTTAATTCCATAGTATCTGTGTCCAAAATAAACTTGATTTAGATATCTTTCAAGAATCTCCTCTTTTGTTAGCGTTGATTCAAGTTTTATTGAAAGCATAGCTTCTTTTACTTTTCTAATAAGCTTTTTCTCTCTGCTTAAAACCATAGTTTTTATAAGTTGTTGAGTTAAAGTACTTGCTCCCTCAACTAATGAACCAGCTTTAATATCTTTTAGTATTGCTCTACCTATTGCATCTACATTAACTCCTGAGTGTTCAAAAAACTGTGTATCTTCAATAGCTACAAGTGATTCAATTACTCTTGAAGGGATCTCATCATATTTAGCGTAAAGTCTATGGTGATTATCAAATATATTTGCAACAAGTTCTCCATTTGCATCAAATATTTGTGTAGTTTGTTTTGGATTATAGTTCACTACTTTATCTATATCAAATCGTATTTGAGAATAAAGCTCCATTAACCATACAACAATAACTATTGCTATAATTGTAAAAATTCCAAATATATATTTTATCATCTATTATTTCCTAAATTCTTTATTTACAAAACTAGAGTCAATAAGTTGTTTTGTATAAGGGTGTTGGGGATTATTTATAGTTTGAATTGTTTTACCTTCTTCAACTATAATACCATTTTTTATTATTATAATATCTTCACAAAGATTTTTTATTGATTCTAAGTCATGCGTGACAAATAGTATTAAAAGATTAAATTCTTTTTGAATATTTTTAAGTAAAGTAATAATAAATTCTTTACTACTACTGTCAAGTGCAGTTGTTGGTTCATCAAGTAGAAGTATTTTTGTAGATCCACTTAATGCTATTGCTAAAACTACTCTTTGAAGTTGTCCCCCACTTAATTGTGATGGAAATCTATTTAAAACCCAATCTTCTAAGCCTACAAGATTAAGCATTTTTAATTTATGTTGATGTGAACAAAAAAATTGTTTTTTAATTTTACTTAAAGGTGAAAGTGAAGTAAATGGATTTTGAGGTACAAATCCTATAGTATTTGGATTTAGTTCAAAATCACATTTATAATCAAAAATTTTTGTTAAGTTATGTGGTAAAAGATTTAAAATTGATTTTAAAGTTAAAGATTTTCCACTACCACTTTGTCCAACTAGTGCTGTTGAATTATTAATCGTAAAGTTAATATTAACCAAATCTTTTTGGTTATGCTTTATATGTAGTTTATTTATCTCTAACTTACTCATGGTTTATATTAAAGGTTCATCCATTTCATTTGGAATATCTAAATTCATAAGTTTAAGTACAGTTGGAGCAATATTATTTAATCCACCTGTTTTTACCTCTTTGATATCATTCGCAATTACAAAACAAAATACATCTCCAACAGTATGATTAGTAAGAGTTTTACCATTTTCATCTTTCATCATTTCACAGTTTCCATGATCACTTGTAAGAACAATATTATAATTTAACTCTTTTGCTTTATTTATAATAATTCCTAATTCGTAATCAACTGCTTCAACTGCTTTTACTGCTGCATCATAAATACCAGTATGTCCTACCATATCACCATTTGCAAAATTAACAACAATAAAATCATGTTTTTCTTCCATAGCTATCTGAACAGCTTTTGAAACTTTTGGTGCACTCATTTGTGGTTGCATATCATAAGTTGCAACTTTTGGAGAAGGAATTAAAACTCTTGTTTCATTTTCAAAAGGTTCTTCTAGACCTCCATTAAAAAAGAATGTGACATGAGCATATTTTTCTGTTTCAGCTGTGTGTAATTGAGATAATCCAGATTCACTTATAACTTGTGCTAAAGTATTTGTTGGAGTATCTTTTGGAAACATGATTGGTAAAGGTAAGTTTTTATCGTATTGTGTCATTGTTGCAATATTTAAATTTAAAAATTTTCTATCAAATTCATTAAATTCTTTATTTGCAATAGCATTTGAAAGTTCTCTCATTCTATCACTTCTAAAATTACAAAAAATTACTCCATCATTATTTTTAATACCATCATAATGACCAAAACTAGCTGGAATTATAAATTCATCATATACTTTATTCTCATAACTGTGTTGTATATAGGTTAATATATCATCATTGGTTTTATAATCAGATTCTACAATTGCATTATATGCAGTTTGAATTCTATCCCAGTTATTATCTCTATCCATTGCATAGTATCGTCCACTTATTGTTGCAATGCTAATATGCTCATCACATATATTTAAAATTTGCTTTATGTATTTAGCACTACAATCAGGTGCGACGTCTCGTCCATCTGTGATTATATGTATATATGTTTTTTTATTTTGACTTGAGGCAATTTTAGCTAATGCTATTATATGATCAATATGAGAGTGTACACCTCCATCACTTACCAGTCCTATTAGATGTATAGCATCTGAGTTATCAAGTGTTGTTTGTAAAGTCTTATTATTTTGTAGTGTATTGTCTTGTATAGATTTATTAATTTTAACCAAATCTTGGTATAAAACTCTTCCACTTCCTATACACATATGACCAACTTCACTATTTCCCATTTGACCATTTGGTAATCCTACATATTCACCATAAGTGTGAATTAAACTATTTGGTACATTTTCAAAAAGATAATCATATGTTGGCTTATTTGCATTGCAAAATGCGTTGTATTGGCATGATTCATTGTAACCAATACCATCTGTAATAATCAATATTGTTTTATTTGTATTCAATTTAACCCTTTTAAAATCTACATTTTAATATAATGCGAAGTTTAACTAAATATTATATCTAAAAGAGGTTTAAATTTGTTTTATTGGTTTTATCGACATCTAGAAATTAACTTATTTCAATATATTTCAATTCGTGCAGGTCTTGCATTTATCATAGCATTTGTTCTTAGTGTGATTTTAATGCCAAAATTTATAGCTTGGGCTAAAAGTAAAAAAGCATCACAACCTATATATGAATTAGCACCAGACTCACATCAAGCAAAAGTAGGTACTCCTACAATGGGCGGTTTAGTTTTTATATTTTCTGCAATTATTGCTACGCTTTTAAGTGTAAAACTTAATAATATTTATGTAATAGGTGGTTTAGTTAGTATAATTTTATTTGCATTAATTGGTATTAAAGATGATATGGCAAAAATTTTATCAAATAAAAATTCTGCAGGGTTAACGCCAAAAATGAAACTAATTTTACAGTTTGCGGCTGGGTTAATTATAGGATTAATTTTATTATATGCAAATCATAGTACTACTTTATATGTACCTTTTTATAAATATCCATTATTTGATATGGGTATTTTTGCATTATTATTTTGGATGTTGGTTATGGTTGCAACTACAAATGCAGTAAATTTAACAGATGGACTTGATGGATTAGCAACAGTTCCATCTATTATGGCATTTTTTACACTTTCAGCTATTGTATATGTAAGTGGACATGCAATATTTAGTACATACTTATTACTTCCAAGTATAAGTGGAGTAGGTGAGTTAGCAATTATTGGATCAGCTATGATTGGATCTATGATTGGATTTTTGTGGTATAACGCACATCCTGCAGAAGTATTTATGGGAGATAGTGGCTCTTTACCTGTTGGAGCGTTTATGGCATATATGGCAATTGTAGGTAAAAGTGAGATACTTTTAGTAATGGTAGGTTTTATATTTGTAATAGAAACAGTATCAGTAATTTTACAAGTTGGAAGTTATAAACTTCGTCAAAAAAGAATATTTTTAATGGCACCAATTCATCATCACTTTGAAGAAAAAGGCTGGAAAGAGAATAAAATTATTGTAAGATTTTGGATAATTTCTTTTATGGCAAATCTTGTTGCATTGTTGAGTTTAAAAATCAGATGAGAATACTTGGAAAAGGGCAAACCGCCAAAGCGTTACAAAATAAATTTATAAATGCAGTTATGTATGATGATAATGATATTGATACATATGATTTTGATAGTGAAGAGTTGACTGTAGTAAGTCCAGGAATTCCACCATATAAAAATATGGTAAAAAATAGTTTAAATATATGTAGTGATTATGATATATTTGCCAAGGATATGCCATATAGCATATGGATAAGTGGTACAAACGGAAAAACTACAACTACTCAAATGATTCAACATCTTTTACAAGAGTATGGAAGTGTATATGGTGGTAATATAGGAGTACCTATATCTTCTTTATCAACTGATGCAAAATATTGGATCCTAGAAACTTCATCATTTACTTTACATTATACAAATAAAGCAAAACCAAATATTTATGTATTGTTACCAATTAGTGATGATCATGTATCATGGCATGGAACATTTAAAGATTATGAACAATCAAAATTAAAGCCTCTTGGCATGATGAATAAAGATGATATAGCTATTATTCCTTATAAATATAAAGATGTGAAAAGTGATGCAAGAATTTATACATATAAAGATTCAATTGATTTAGCAACACAGTTTAATATAGATACAACAAAAATAAAATTTAAAGATCCATTTTTAATGGATAGTTTAATGGCATTGATATGTTCATCTTTAGTAGAGGATAAAATTGATTATAATAAAATTAATCAATTTAAAGTAGATGAACACAAAGTGGAACAGTTTAGAGATAAAAAAGGTAATCTTTGGGTTAATGATTCAAAAGCTACAAATGTAGATGCAACAATATGGGCATTAAAAGGTTTTAAAGATAAAAAAATAAGACTAATACTTGGTGGTGATGATAAGGGTGCAGATTTAAAACCATTGTTTGAACAGTTACAACAATATGATATATCAATATATAATATAGGAACTAATACAAATAAGCTTCAACATTTAGCTCAAATATATAATATCTCTTGTAGTAGTTGTTTTGATTTAAAAACAGCAGTTAGTAGAATAAAGATATTAAATAAAATAGAAAAAGAAAACAAAGAAAATATTGTGTCAATACTTTCTCCAGCAGCATCTTCTTTGGATCAATATGGTTCATATGCACTAAGAGGAAAAGAATTTAAAAATTTAGTTTTAAATTAAGCATATTTTAATATAAGTATGTATATAATTTCAGTCCAAAATTTGATGGCTCGGTAGCTCAGTCGGTAGAGCAAAGGACTGAAAATCCTTGTGTCGACGGTTCGATTCCGCCCCGCGCCACCACTTTATGGAAATTTATGTGCTGATGTAGCTCAGTTGGTAGAGCACCTCACTTGTAATGAGGCGGTCGGTGGTTCAAATCCTCTCATCAGCTCCATTCATTTATTTATAAATGAATTTTTTTAGTGTTTAGGCGTGTCATAAAAGACCAGCGCTAGACCAGATTTTTAGATTAATAATTTTATCGGTGAGGTTGGAGAGTGGTCAAATCCTGCGGATTGTAAATCCGCCGCCTACGGCTTCGAAGGTTCAAATCCTTCTCTCACCACCACGGAAATGACGCGGGAGTAGCTCAGTTGGCTAGAGCTTCTGCCTTCCAAGCAGATTGTCGCCGGTTCGAGTCCGGTCTCCCGCTCCATTTTAATTTATTATTGATAATGAATTACTGGGAGCTGAGTTATTAACGAAAATTTACTAACTCTACTATTATACATTTTTAATGTAAACTTCCTTTAATTATTTTTATCATATAATATGCGCTTAATTTTATTGAAATAAGATTATGAATTGTCTGCCTACGTAGCTCAGGGGTAGAGTACTTCCTTGGTAAGGAAGAGGTCGTAAGTTCAAGTCTTATCGTAGGCTCCAGTGA
>CAZAOJ010000037.1:0-17868 GCA_964486745.1 uncultured Arcobacteraceae bacterium | reverse complement strand
TATACCAATGCTATTATAAGCAAAACAGCAATTACACTTATAATAATTGTTTTTAAATACTGATCAATCAATGCTTGATTTTCACCTATAAAATACCCAAGAATTGCCAAAATAACTACCCAAATACCTGCACCCAATGAAGTGTAAAGTGAAAACTTCCATATATCCATCTTTGCTAAACCTGCAGGCAATGAGATATATTGTCGCACAGCTGGTATTAATCTGCCACTAAATGTAGATATATGTCCATGTTTGGCAAAGAAATCTTCCATCTTTTCCAAAGTCTCCTCTTTTATAAACACATATTTACCCCATCTAGCTATAAATTTTCGTCCAAATTTAAGTGCTAAATAGTAATTAAATACTGCTCCACTTAAACTTCCAAAAATCCCTGCACCAATTGCAATACCAAGATTCATATCACCTTTTGAAGCTAAATAACCTGCAGGAATCATTACAACTTCTGAAGGGAAAGGGAAAAAACTGCTTTCTAAAAACATCATAATAAATATACCAATATATCCCAAATCTGAAACAGTACCAACTACCCAATTTACAACATCATGTAACATTTTTTTTCCTAATCTTATTCATATAACTCATCTTCATCATATCTTCCATTTGATTATTTGTAGCATATTCATATCCAAATACATCTTTCCACAACGAGTGTGCTTCCATACATAGGTAAAAATAAACATCTTTATGCCAAGGTTTAAAACTCTCATAAGCATGTTTAAACATCTCTTTTTTTGTTTCCAAATCATAAGACTGTTTGCCATTGATATTTTCAAATGGCATCTGTAAGATTTTTGATTTTAGTTCTCTTTGTCTTAATTTTTGAATTACAGGTTTTATAAAAGTTAAAGTTCCAAGTGAGACCAGTACAACCTCATCTACACTAAATGTATCAATAAGTCTTTTATATATTTTTTCATACTCAGCTAAATAATTATCATATACAACTATTGGATGAAAATGAAATCCTACAAGTACCCCTTTGTCTGCCAAAGCTCTAGCAGATTCTATCCTTTTATCAAGCGAAGCAGTTAAATGCTCTTCATTATCTATTATTGTTTGGGTATTTAAACTCCATGTTACTATTATATTTTTAGGTACTTCATTTTCAAGAAGATATTTAATATTGTCCGATTTTGTTTTAAATTCTAATATTACATTTGGATTTTGTTTTGCAAACTCAAACAGTGCATCCAATATGCCCTCTTTATTCCCCCACATCAAAGAGTCACTACTTTGTCCTGTACCTATATGATAGCTTTCATTTGGATCTAGCTGTAGGTTTTTTAGTTTTGTTTTAAAATCTTTATCAAAACCTATTTTATTTTGATTATAAAAGCTTTGAATAGAGCAATATGAGCAATCAAAGCCACAAGACTCAACGGCATCAAGAGTTAGTAAGTTACAACATCTTGTACCTTCACTAGCAACAGGACAAGCCCCAAGAGCTACCCCTTTTTTTTCTATAGTTTCAAAAGAGATTTTTCTGCTATTATCATAAGATGGGAAATTATCATATCTGTTTGGTTTATCTTTTAAGGCATCATAATACTCTTGGATATATCTCATTATAGCTTTGCTTAACTGTTTATGTTGGTATTTCTCTTCTAAATGATATGGCCAAATATCTTCCAGTGGTTTTTCATTCCACATTTTTAAATCTGTTTGTATATTTTTAAGTATTGCTTGTTGTGCAACTGTAAAGTTATATTTACTTATATCCATTAATTAAATAGCTCCATTGTTTTATTGATTTATCTATTAAATTATACACTATATCTTTACTCAAAATTTTATCATCACAATAATCAGATACAATTTTTAGTACAAATATACTCTTTTTAGGTAAGTATTTTTCACATATTTCTATAAAATATTTAGCTTCCATATCATATAAACAATCATCTTGCTCTATAATATTTTTAGCTAATTGTACTGTTTCAAGTTTATAATATTTTATTTCATCTAGCTTTTGATTTGTACAAAACAGTTCACCAATAGTTATAGTTTGATTACTGCACCCTGCGGTTCCTATATTAAAAACTTTATCAAATTGATATTTATTTAAAACTAGATTTAAAGCATCTATTGTATTATCTTTTCCAATACCAGATACTATTAAAATAATATCTTTATTTTTAAATATTTTATATGGTTTTGTATCAAACTGCTTAAGATTGAAGTGGTTTATAAGAGGTTTTGCTTCACTAAAAAGCGCGGTATGTATTAAAATCATACCGCAATTATATCATAAAAGATTATGATACTTTTAAATTTTTTGCCCAAGATTCCATTAAATCATGAAGTTGCTCTTTTGGAGCTTCGATAAATTCTATTACGAAACTATCTTTTAATTCACAAATACCAATACTTCTTGGTCTTGCTGCTAAAATTTTTGTATTTGGTAAAGCTGGTCCAAAACAAAAGATTACATTTTGTGCATCTAAAATATCTGGGTTAATTTCACCATCTAAATTTTTTGTATGTGTGTAATGATCAAATACTGCAATATTCGCTGCAACTGGATGTGCCTCAATAAGCGCTTTAAAATACTCAACTATTTGAGGTACATTTGTTTGTTTAACCTCTGTTTTTAATAACTCTAAAGTATATACTGGATACTTATCCATAAACATTGTTTTTTTCATTTTTTTCCTTTTTTTATTAAATTAAAATTATAATGTCATTACAGATTTAATTGCACAAGATATTCGTTTATTTATATCTTTACCTTTTAAATCCATAAAATCTAACTGTATTTTATATACTGTGGCATTTTGAATTTTAAAATCAAATTCTAAATAACCTGCATATAATTTTGATTTTTTTGTTTTTTTACCGGGATCTTTTTTATCATTTTCATAAACTAACAAATCTAAAACAACATCTTTAGAACTTGCTTTTGTTTTATCTTCATACGTTTTAATTGTTGATAAAAGAGATTTTTGTATATTTGGCACTTTTACATAATCAAATAATTGTGACTGCATATATTTTGCTTTTTGAGTATGAATATCCAACTTTATAGTATTTGAATAAATTGAATTTTTTATATCTTCAACTAAATTTTTTCTAACTACTCTTTCAAAAGTAATTGCATCTTTTTGACATGCAATTCTATGTGCTTTTGCACTCATATCATCTTTATTCACTTGTTGATATACACTTTTTCCAATTAATGCAACAACGATTAAAGTTAAAAATATTCCTATATATTTCACAATGTGCCCTTAGGTATTATTTGATTTTGTGAATATTAATATAATCAAACTTAATATATCATAATAGAATGATACTAATTATCAATTTAATCAAGATCTACATCACTCCAAAATTCATCATAGTCAAGATTTGTCATAGCATTATCATCTGCAATATTTTTTTCTAAAAGTTTTTTTTGCTCATTTGCAAAGTATAAATCTAAAGCTTCATCTAAAATAGTATTAATATCTTTATTTAATATTTGTGAAAAAGTTTGAAGATCTTCATATCTACTTGCACTTAGTTCAAGTTTCATCTGATTTATCATATCCATAGAACCAATCCTTTAGTATAAGAATAACACATATTACCCATAGTGCATTCATAATAATATTATTTTGATAATCAAGATAAAAATATCCAACAGGTAAAAATATCACGACTGGATATTTAATAAAATAAAAGAAAAAAATTAATGTTCCATATACTTTGTTCATATATACTTCCTTATTTGTACATTGACATTGGATCTATTTTATAAATCTTATAAAACTTTATTGATGCTATTATAAAATTTATCAATAAAAATAAATTTGATACAAAAAACAAAATTGCACCAATATATATAAAATCCTGATTTATTACTGCACTTAATATAAAAACAGATACAGAAGATAGATATATAAAAAATTGTATTTTTATGTTATCTTGAACTATAAAATCCCTTAAAGTTGGTATATTAAAATGTCCTTTACTACTTAGATGAAACCATGCCAAAAATGGTATAATCTTATAAACCATACCTTGAAGTAGTGCAAATAAAAATCCAAAAGAAAATATTATAATAAGTACAATATCATTTGATTTATCATCTAAAGCATATATTATCATAGCAACTATCAATGAATAAAGTGAGAATTTCCAATACCACAATGTCACATCAAATACATTTCTTCTTCTATTATTTAAACTATATAAAGCATAATATGCAAAACTTATAATAATTGCACTAAAGATAAGTTTTATCAAATATGTATCTAAAGCTAAAATTGAAAATATAGCGTATAAAACCAACATACCTAATAATACTCTAGCATATTTATTTTGCACAAACTTTGGAAAATCTTTTGCAACATAAAACATAGGTATTACTTGAAAAGAAACACCCATTATAAGTATAATAGCAAATCCAAACATACCAAAAGCTATATGCGAATTTACTATTAAATAGTGATATTCATTTATATTACCACCAATATGCTGTCCAACCAAATACAATCCAAGCAAAATAGTAATTATTGCAGCCAAAGAAAATATCTTCATGGTATTTACTGTAGAGGTTAAATATTTTACTTTAAATAAAAGCCTAATAATTGTAAATAGAAATAAAGCAAATGAGATTCCAAGAAGTGTTGCACCTATACTTAGATAGGTTTTTGAAGATAAAATAAATCCTGCACTTAAAGCTAATGTTCCAAGATTTAAACTTGTATGAACAATAGAAGCAAAAAGTATTGGCTTTTTAATAACTGCTCCAGCAAGTACAGGAAGCATCTGTTGTAGTGCACCCATTATCATCTGTGCTAATATCCCAAGAGTAAATAGATGCACCAATCCAATAGTAATTGGAGAATATCTATTAAAAATCTCACTAGGTGAAAAACTAAGCATCATCCAAGATATAAGCATACCAAAAATTGGAGCCATCATAAAAAATCTAAATGGCACAGATATTGGTGGTGCTTGATCTGTGGATAATCCTTGAAACATTTAAAACTCTTTTTTAACTTCTTCGTTCAAACGCTTTCATTTGCTCTAAAAGCATAGCATTTTCACTTTCCATTGCTTGATCTACCATAGGATACATCATCTGCTCCTCTTTCATATTATGTTGTTGCATAGTCATCATCAAAGATTCGCTAAGACCAAAAAAATGATCTTTATTTTTTGCATCAAGATCTTCTTTCATCTGTTTTAGAGCTTCTCTCATTTGAGCATGTTCCATAATCATTACAGGCGTTGGGTTACAGTGTGCTGAAGCACTTCTTGCTTCAAATGCCGGAAACATAACTTCCTCTTCCATATCAAAGTGATATAGTAAATCAGATGCAAATGAATTAAAAAGTTTTTCTGCTTCATCCCAATTTTCATCATTTACTGCATTTTCCATATTTGCAAATGATTCATCACAAGCTCTATGATCTTGTGTCATATATTGTGCTATTACGCTCATATTATAGACCACCCAATTGTGCTTTTACATTATCATCTGCCATAGAGATATTCCATGCTGGTTCCCAAACAACTTCAACTTCCACATTTTGAACCTCATCAAGTTCTCTAATTACAGCTTCTTCAACCCACTGTACAATCATTTGATGTAATGGACAAGCTTTTGTAGAAAGTGTCATTACAACCTTTGCATTACCTTCTTCATCACATGAAGCATCATAAATCAATCCCATTTCTACAAGATTAAATCCAACTTCTGGATCATTTACAGTTGAAACTGCTTTAAAAATATCTTCTTTTGTTACCATATTTATTCCTTTTTTCTATATTTTAAAAGATTTTAGAATTCTATTATATGAGAGACTCTGCAACCATAGGGTCACAATCTTTGATTGTGGGGTACCCACGGTGAAGCCCTAACGAATATAATAAGAATTTAAAATTTTTATTACCTAAAATTTATCATATACATTAAATCTTTTATTACAAATATACTTCCTACAAATAAGAAGCTAACACCAATTTTAAATATATCATTATATCCAAATAATATACCAAAAAAACATATAACCATACCTGTAATTGTAAACATAAACTGAAATTTTGCACTTCTTACTGGTACCATATCAGCCAACATTGGAACTTTTTGTTTACCTATTAGTGGTGAAAATCTCTCATACCATACTAAAAATGGAACAATTTTATATAGATGTCCAATAATTATAAAACTAATATATCCAACAAATAAAATCCATCCAATAGCAAGTAATAAATTAGCACTTGGAAACCATAAATATACAAATCCTAAAATTATTGCCATTACTAAACTTATATAAGAAACTAATAATGAGTGTAAATATACATCATTTTCCATACGAACTCTTGTCTTATATATAATATAAATTTGATAAAAATATAAAACTAAAGCAGCTAGACTTAGCATATACCCAAGATATTCAAAAAATACTGAATCAATTAGTGAAGAGATAACTACACTAATAACCCCTGCGCACATCACACCTAATGCATACTCTACAGGTTTCCATGAAAAACTATGAGAGAGCCAAAACATAGGTAAAAGTATAAGACTCATACCCATAATTGTAATTCCTACATATCCACCAAGTACTAAGTATATATGCGCTTTTAAAAGTGAATATATATCTATACTAATAGTTCCTGCAAATCCAAGCGCCATAAGTATTCCAAAAATAAGTCCAAAAAATAAAAATGTATTTGCAATTACTACAGAAGTCATTACTAAATTAAATTTTTTAACTTTTCTTATTGTCAAAAATGTTTCAAGTACAAATATAAGTAATGATATAAGTACTACAATTCCACCATATGGTAAAAGCGCGGCACTATATAAAAATCCATACGCCATAAGTATTGTACCTATAAATAAAAATGGATATATTACATAATATAGATCAACTGCAAAATGTCCAACTTCAAGTACAACTGGAACTAACTGTGCCATAGCTCCAAATATCACCATCATCACAAATCCAAGTAAAAATAAATGTACCCATGATAATGTACTACTATTTATACTGCTTAGATTTTCAATGTCAAAGCCAAATAAAAACATCACACTTACAACAAAAAAAATAGCACCAATTATAAAATATGGTGCTATTAGTTTAAATGGTGGTGCAAAATCTTGTGAAATTGCCATTTTAATTATTACCCGTTACAAGCAGTATCTGCAAAATTTGTAGATGATGCATCTGCTGATTTTTTAGTAAATAATACTTTTACTAATCCATCTTCTAAATTTTCTACTTTAAAACTAAAGTCATTTTCAACTTTTGGAAATAAACCCATAGGTGCTTTTGAATTAATCATAACTAAAGTTTGACCATCAGTTATTGTTTGTAATCCAACCATAGCATTTACCATTGGCTCTGGATGTCCACATTTACTAGTATCAAACTGTAAATAAGAAACTCCATTGTCCTCATACTTATAAAATGGAACTGTTGCTCCATTTAACTCGATCTCTTGTGCATTTTGTGGTATTAAATTCATACTATTTTCTCCTGTTATTTAAATTATAATGAAACTATAACTTAAATAGGATAAATTTTGTCTGATTTAGATCAAGAAAATGATTTTTTTAATCTAAACGTTAAAATATCCTGCTTTTTTATTAGGGACAATGATTGCAACGGTACTTTGTTCTGGATCAATTTGATATGTATCACTTAGCTTAACTCCATAAGTTTCTGGTTTAAGTAGATCAAATATTGTTCTATTCATAGCCAAATCAGGACATGCTGCATAACCTGGAGAATATCTACATCCTTCATACTTTTTCATCTGCACATCTCTTAAAGTATTTCCTTCTTTTGTAGCTATGTTTAGATCAAGTCTTATTTGTTTGTGTAAAACTTCTGCCAACGCTTCTGCTAACTCAACCCCCAAACCATGAACCATATAATACTCTGTAAAATTACCTTCATCATAAATTTTTCTCTCAAATGGAGTTATTTTATGTCCTGCACTTGCAAATGTAAAACCAACCACATCAAACTCATCACTTTTAAAATAATCAGTAATACATCTATGAGGCTCTTTCCCTTGTCTTGGAAAATCAAAAGTTGCTATTATATTTTGTTTCTCTTCATCATAAATTTCCAAAACAGTATCATTTGATTTACAAGGAAAATATCCATATAAAGCAATTGGATCAAATAATTTCTCTTTTATAAATTGATCTTTTAATCTATAATAATGCTCTTTTACAACCTCATTTTCATATTTTAAAAATTTCTCTTTATCTTGTTTTCCTCTTTTATATCCCCATCGTTGTCTAAATAAAATTCTATGATTTATCCATTCAAATACAAGTGATGGATCAAGATTGTTAGATATATTTTTTACGCCATAAAAAGGTGGGGTATAGTTTTGATGATTATTTAATAATTTTGGAGTATGTATTGAGCTGTCAAATACAATTTTTTCCTCTTTTTTATCTTCATCATATACTATTAAATCTGCAGGTAAATTTGTATCAATTTCACCTCCAGCTTCAATTCTTTGCATAGCAATCACACCATCAAAAGCATCTCTACAATAAAATATAGGTCCTTCATAAATAGGTCTACAAAAATCATCAACAAAAGTTTTAGTCAATGCTGCCCCACCTATTAATACAGGGATTTTTATATTTTTACTTGCAAGATATTCAAAATTATCTTTCATCACTGCCGTACTTTTCACAAGTAATCCACTAAATCCAAGTGCTGCAATATCAGTTGAAGGATCTTCTAATATTGTTATAAAACTATCAATATCAGCTTTTATACCAATATTATTTACTTTAAATCCATTGTTGCTTAAAATTATATCAACAAGATTTTTACCCACATCATGAACATCACCTTTTACAGTTCCAAGTACTAGTGTTGTATCAGTGTCTTTTTCAAGTTTTGGTAAAAATGGATTTAAACTATCAACAGTTGCTTTCATAGTTTCTGCACTTTGAAGTACAAAAGGAAGCTGCATAGCTCCAGATCCAAAAAGTTCTCCAATAATTTTCATACCATCTATTAGCCATTCATTTACAATAACTTCAGGAGGCATTTCATCTTTTAGTTTTGCAACAAATGGAAGCATTCGCTCTTTATCACCGTCAAGTAAAAGTTTTTCAACTTTTTCTTTGGAGCTTAATTTATCATACTCTTCATCACTTTGTTGTTCAACTGCTTCAACATTACTAAAATGATCAATAAAAGCAAATAGAGGATCTCCATCTTTTTGATTATCAAAAAGAAGATCTTCACATATTTTTATATCTTGTTCGCTCATTTTATTAAGCGGTAAGATATGTTGTACATTTACAATAGCTGAAGTTAATCCAGCTTCTACACAATAGTGTAAAAATACAGAGTTTAGATATTTTCTTGCATTTGTATCAAGTCCAAAAGAGATATTTGAAAGTCCAAGTGTAGTTCCAACTTCTGGATGCATATTTGTAAACTCTCTTATAGCTTCTATTGTTTCAATTGCAGCAGTTCTATACTCATCATCACCACTTCCAACAGTAAATACAAGCATATCAAATACCAAATCTTCTGGTTTTATCTTATGAAGTTGAGTTGCTCTTTCATATATTCTTTGAGCAATTTCTACTTTTTTATCTTTTGTTTTAGCCATGGCAACTTCATCAATTACAAGACAAACCAAACTAGCCCCATATCTTTTGGCCAAAGCACAAACCTCATCAAACTTATCAATTCCATCTTCAAGGTTTACAGAGTTAATTATAGCTTTTCCACCTATTAATTTAAGTGCAGTTTCAAGTGCAGCTGTTTGAGTAGAATCTGGCATAAGAGGAAGTGGAATTTTTTGAGCATATCTACTTACTACTTCATTCATATCTTTTGTTTCATCACGCCCTGCAAAACCAACACTTACATCGATTACATGAGCACCAACTCTTACTTGTTGCTGTCCAACACTAAGTGTTCCTTCATAGTCTTCTGCTTTTAAAAGTTCTCTAAATGCTTTTGATCCTGTTGCATTACTTCTTTCCCCTATTAGAAGTGGAGCAGGATTTTGTTTTAGTGGCACTACATTAAAAAGTGAAGCTAGTGAATTTTCATGTTTTCCTACTACTTCTTTTGGAGTTATATTTTGAACTGCATCACTTAAAGCTTTGATATGTTGAGGAGTTGTACCACAACATCCACCCAAAAATGAAACACCATTTATATTTAAAAACTCTTTTTGAATACTAGTAAATTCATCTGGTCCCATAGGATAGTATGTATAGCCACCTCTATTTTGAGGTAATCCAGCATTTGAGTGTACCGAGATTGGAAATTTACAAACTTCACTTAAAGTTTTAACATGTTTTAAAACTTGTTGTGGTCCTGTACCACAATTAAATCCCAAAGATAAAATATCAAAAGGCTCCATAATAGTTGCAATAGTTGTTGCATCTGTACCAATAAGCATAGTTCCACTAAGCTCAATAGTAACTGATACCATAATTGGAATTTGTGGTGCTGTATCACTTAAAGCATGAAGTGCTGCTTTTATTTGTAATGGATCTTGACATGTTTCAAGTAAAAACAGATCAACTCCACCATCAACAAGACCTTTTGCTGTGATACAATACCCCTCATACATAGTATCGTAATCTATATGCCCCAAACTTGGCAATTTTGTTCCTGGTCCTATTGATCCAAGCACAAATCTTGGTTTTTGGGGTGTGCTATATTTTGTACATATATCTTTTACAACTTTAGCACCCAATCTACTAAGCTCATAAGCCATATCCCCTATATCATACTCATCTAATACCCATGGCATTGCACCAAAAGTATTTGTTTTTATCATATCAGCATCAGCCATAGCATAAGCATTGTGAATACTTTGTAGCACTTGTGGTGCAGTTAAATTTAAAAGCTCATTACACCCCTCTTGATCTACGCCATTATATATCCAAGCCTCATCTGGAACGCCATAGGTTTGAAGCTGTGTACCCATAGCCCCATCTATAACCAATGGTCTTTTTTTGATAATATCTAGTATTTGTTGTTTTATCATATTTTTTTCTTAAAATCCTGTTATTAAAAAATCTATAGCATTTACTATATCTGTTCTTTTATCTTTTAGTGAGGTAATCTTTTTACCTAATCTATGCACACATATACCTGCCATTTGCGTTGTTAGTAAAATATACTTTTTTGAGTCTATAACTATTTCTGGATTTATTAAATTTGTCTCTTTTTCATCCAAAACCAATGGTATAACCATTCTTGTTGAAAACTGATCTAATACATCGTTTTGTACATCTACTAAATATGGTATTGTTTCATTATTATTACCCAAATTCTCATATACGTCAAATTGTGCCATTAAAATTGTCTCATTTCATCACTAAACACTCCGTGTTTTTCAACATTTTTATTATAGTGTTCAATAGCCTCTTTATTTTGTTGTTTCCAACTCTCTATCTTCTTAGTTTTTATAATTTGTTCTAAATTCTGCTCTAAAGTTTTAGATAAATTTATCTTCAATTCTTTTGCTTGTTTTAATAAATCTGAATTTATACTAACATTTGTAGCTTTTTTTCTTGCATTATAATCATATACCATTGTCATATTTATTCCTTATGCACATATTATATGCATATTATACCATAACATATTTAACAAATTACAACTGATTTAATTTGTGTAAATTCTTCTATAGCAAAAGATGGTCCTTCTTTTCCTATACCACTCAACTTTGTTCCACCATAAGGTTGAATATCAAACCTAAGTGTAGGAATATCATTGATCACAACTCCACCACATGAAGCATCATCTATAAATTTTTGTGTCTGTTTTAAATCATTTGTAAAAATAGAAAACTGTAATCCATAAGGGGAATCATTCATCTTTTTTATAGCTTCTCCATAATCTTTTACTTTGATAAGACTTACTATTGGAGCAAATACCTCTTGACAAACAATATTCATATCATCATCTACATCACTCATAACTGTTGGATGAAAATTTAATCCCTCATAGCTATTACCAGTTAAGCAAGTAGCGCCTTCATCTATGGCACTATTTACCCAAGATATTGCTCTTTGAAGTGACTCATCATTTATAAGTGGTCCTATAAAAGTATCATCATCATAGGGAGATCCTACTTTTAATTTAGCAGTTTGTTCTTTCATAGCCTTTGCAAAATCATCATAAATATCTTCATGTACATAAATTCTTTGAAGACTTATACATACTTGTCCAGAGTTTATAAAAGCTCCAAAAGCACATCTTGTTGCACTATGTTCTATATTGGCACTTTTATCTATAAAAGTTGCAGCATTTCCACCAAGTTCTAGTGCTACTTTTTTTATCCCTGCATTTTTTGTAATAATATTTCCAACAGGTACACTTCCAGTAAAGCTAAGTACTCTTGGTATATCACTACTTACAAGAGTACTTCCAACCTCTACATCTCCATATACTAAACTTAGTGCATCTTTTATAGCATAAGGACTATTTATAAAAAGTTTTATAAACTTATATGCGGTAAGTGGTGCTTCTGGAGTTGGTTTTAAAACTACAGCGTTCCCACTTACAAGTGCGGGTGCGATTTTATGAGCTACTAAATTTAGTGGGAAATTAAACGGTGTAATACAAGCAACAACCCCAACAGGTTCTCTTATATAAAAAGCTGTTGTTTTAACTCCGCTTGGCATAGCATCTGTATTTATAGTGTGCCCATTGAGATTTACCATAGCATGGGCTGAAAGCTTAACTGTTTCTATACATCTATCGACTTCAACTCTTGCAAATGTGATTGGTTTACCAACCTCATCACAAAGCGTTTTTGCTATATCTTCTTTATTTTGTTTTAATTGATTTGCTACATCTTCAAGCCAAGCGACTCTTTGAGCTATTGTTGATTTTTTTGTATGTTTTGAGGCATTTTGTGCTATTTGTAAAGCTTTTTTGGTATCATCAGCATTACAAATAACTGATTTTGAAACTACTTCATTTGTATATGGATTTACCCTATTTTCATATAAGCCACTGTCTAATTCTTGGCTTCCTATATATGCTTTTGCAATCATAACTACACCCTTTAATTTGTTTAATTAATTAAAGAGTATAGCTAAATTATGTTTAGTGAACGTAAATTTTTTGAGTTACATTTAAATATTCAAGCGGAGTTGAAGATTCTTTACACACTTTTTGCCCTTTGTAAAAAGCACAATTTCTATATCCTACAACTCTATCTTCAGTGATATATTCATATACAGGATCACATTTTGTTACTTGATTATATGTTTTACATCTTTTTTGAGCTCGTTGTTGATTTGCAATATATCCACCACTTAAACCACCTATGATTTTTGCAGCATCTCTTCCATTTCCATGTCCCATTTGATTTCCTATTACAACTCCTAAAGTTGCCCCAATAATTGTATCGATACCTATAGTATTTCTATCTCTATCTCCACAATTTACATATTGTTCTATAGTTTGTTCATAACATCTTTCACTTGTTTTTACTTTTTGTGTATATGGTTTTGTTATTGCTGTACTCTCAGTTACTTTTATCATTTGAGCATTTAATAATGTAGTCATTAATCCTAATGCTATTAAAATTTTTGTTTTCATTTTAAACTCCTTAATAAGTTTTATAAAAAAAGTATATCATCTTTATCGTGAAATGATTGTGAAACAGATATTTTAATCAAATTTTAGATATACTTTATTCTTAATTTTAAACATTTTTTAGGAACAACAATGGAAAAAGCAAAATATATTTGGATGGACGGAAAGCTAACTCCTTGGGATGAAGCACAAGTTCATGTATTAACTCATACTTTACATTATGGAAATGGTGCTATAGAAGGTACAAAAGCATATAAAACACAAGATGGAAGATGTGCAATATTCAAACTAAAAGAACATACAAAAAGACTTTTAGATAGTTCTAAAATGACTCTTATGGATGTGCCATTTTCACTTGAAGAACTTTGTGATGCGCAAGTTAAATTATTACAAGAAAATGAATTATTTGAAGGTGCATATATAAGACCTCTTGTATATCTTGGATATGGCGTAATGGGTCTATATCATAAAGATTGTCCAGTTCAAGTAAGTATTAGTGCTTGGGAATGGGGAGCTTATCTTGGTGAAGATGGACTTAAAAATGGTATTAGACTAAAAATATCTTCTATGACAAGAGGTGGAAACACTTCAGGTATGGGAAAAGCAAAAGCAGTAGCAAATTATTTAAACTCACAAATGGCAAAATATGAAGCAGTAGAAGCTGGATATGATGAAGCACTTTTAAGAGATGATCAAGGATATATTGCTGAAGCTAGTGGAGCTTGTTTTTTTATGGTTCAAGATGGAGTATTAATCTCTCCACCAAATGATAATAGTCTAAAATCAATCACACAAGCTACAGTTATTGAACTTGCTATTGATATGGGGATCCCAGTTGAAAGAAGAAGAATAACAAGAGAAGAGATATATATTTGTGATGAGTGTTTCTTAACTGGAACTGCAGCAGAAATCACACCAATAAAAGATGTAGATGCTAGAATTATTGGTTGTGGAGCAAGAGGTGAAATCACTGAAAAGATTCAATCAGCATATTTTGATGTAGTTGCAGGGAAAAATGAAAAGTACCTAAAAGATTTAACATACATAAACTAAAAGTAATATACTTAAGAATAACTGATTAACATATCAGTTAAAATTATAAAACAAAAAGGAAAAATTCTATGCCAATAGATAACGACTATTTTAAAAATAGACAAAATAATAACTCAAATAAGAGTAATAACAACAATAACAGTGGTGGTGGAAATTATCAACCACCTTTTGAAACACCAGATCTTTTTAAAAATTTTGGTAAAAAATCTGGATTAGTTTATTCAATTATAATTGTAATTGCAATTTTAGTTATGTTTAAACCATTTGTTATTATTAACTCTGGTGAAGTAGGAATCAAGAAAACTCTAGGTGAGTATGATACTGACTCTTTACAACCTGGTTTTCATGTACTTATACCTGCTATTCAAAAAGTTTTGATTGTTGATACAAAAGTAAGACTTATTAATTATAAAAGTACTGAAGGTATGAGTGGATATGATGCAGGAATTAAAATAAATCCAGCAATTAATATTCTAGATGCCAGAGGATTACCTGTAAGTATTGAACTTACTGTTCAATATAGACTTATAGCTGAAACAGCTTCAAATACTATAGCTAACTGGGGTCTTTCATGGGAAGATAAAATTGTAAATCCTGTTGTAAGAGATATTGTAAGAAATGTTGTTGGTGGATATAAAGCTGAGGATTTACCTACAAAAAGAACTGAAATAGCAACTTTGATTGAAAATGGTATTAGAGAAAATATTGAAAAACTTGAAAATAGACCAGTTAGTATTGAATCAGTTCAATTAAGAGAGATTGTACTTCCTACAAAAATTAAAGAGCAAATTGAAAGAGTTCAAATTGCAAATCAAGAGAGTGAAAGAGTAAAATATGAAGTTCTAAGAGCTAAACAAGAAGCTCAAAAGAAAGCTGCCTTAGCTCAAGGTGAAGCAGACAAAAATAGAATTGAAGCTCAAGGTAGAGCAGATGCAGTTGCAATTGAAGCAGCAGCTCAAGCAAAAGCAAATAAACTAGTAGCTCAATCACTTACACCTCAACTTCTTCATATGCAACAAATTGAAGTACAAGGTAAATTTAATGAGGCTCTAAAAGTAAACAAAGATGCGAAAATTTTCTTAACTCCTGGTGGATCTACTCCAAATATTTGGGTTGATACAAAAAGTTCTACACAAAGAGATAGTGTAATTTCACAATAATGAATACAAATATAGAAAAAATAGACTGGGAAAAACTTGACGGGCTTTTGCCTGTCATAGTTCAAGATAATACCTCAAATGAAGTTCTTATGATGGCTTTTATGAATAAAGAGGCATTAGAACTAACTATAAATACTTCATTTGCTCACTATTTTAGTAGAAGTAAACAACGCCTTTGGAAAAAAGGTGAAAGCTCAAATCATACTCAAGAGGTACAAAGTATCCTACTGGATTGTGATAATGATACACTTTTATTAAAAGTAAAACAAAATGGTGTTGCGTGTCACACTGGAAGAAAAACTTGCTTTTTTACTAATCTTGAAACAGGTGATACTACTTGTGATATTGAAGTTGATACAACTTTAGCTTATGGGGTAATAGATACTTTATATCATACTATTCAAGAAAAAAAGAATGATGATCCAAAAATATCATACACAGCAAAACTTCTTCAAGGTAAACAAAACTCTATGCTTAAAAAAATAGTAGAGGAAGCTGGTGAGTTTACATTTGCAGTAAAAGATGATGATAAAGAAGAGATTATATATGAGGGTGCAGATTTGATGTACCACTGTTTAGTTGCACTTGCAAGTAAAAATATATCTCCAGATCAAATCAAACAAGAATTAACTAGAAGATTTGGTCTTAGTGGTATTGAAGAAAAAAATTCAAGAATAGAAGAGTAACAGCTACCAAAGTAAAATTTGGTAGCTTTTATACAAAATTATCAATATCATCAATACTAAGTAATTTGTATTCTATTGTATAATCGCTGTATTTTTGTACTAATTTTTTAGATTTTAAGATTAAATTATTTTTATTTAATTTTTTTGCAGATAATTTAACTTCACATAAAACTATAGACCTATTTATATCATCTACAGCAACAATATCTATCTCATTTTTATTACCTCTTTCCCAATAACTTCCTATTGATGTATATTGTTGTTTATTTTTAAAAAGTTCAATATAAAATTTTTCTAACAACCTTCCTTTATATGTAGAAAAATCTCTCCTTACAATATCTTTTAATCTATCAAAACTTTCTGCTTCAATAATAGACTGATATTTATATATAAATCTAAACCAAAATAGTAAAAAATTATCTATAATCTCATATTTTTGTACTTTTGAATTTATTTTTGAACCTATTGGCTTAATACTTTTAATAATATGATAATCATTTTCAAGCCTTGCAAGATATCCTGATATATTTTTTTCTAAAATAGATTCTATTTCACTTTTTGATGTTTTTGATGATGAGATTAAACTTAATATAGAAAAATATGTTCCATATTCCTTGCCAAACTCTTCTATTAATCTATTTTTTCCCTCTTCTAAAAATAATGAATTAGGTTCTATTATAGTATTTAACATATCTTCAAAACAAAAAGATTCATGCAATACAAATAGTTCAATATATTTTGCAATACCACCCGTAAAAATATAAAAATCAAATAAATTCTCGTGTGTATAACTATCATAATCTTGCAAAATTGTTTTTATCACTGGTATTTTTAATGGCTTTAAATCTATTTTAAAATCTGCTCTACCAAATAATGGTTCATTTTTATCTTCATATATCTTTTTCATCAAAGAATATATAGACCCACAAGCAATAAAATGTATATTTGTCTTGATTTTATTTATATCCCAGATTTTCTGAATACTTGAGTATATTGATGAATTTATTTTACCTAATTCTTGAAACTCATCTATTATTAGTGTAAAAGTTCTTGTTTTAGCAAGTTCTAAAATATACTCAAATAATTTCTCAAACTTTTTAAATTCGCCAAATATTTTTATTTCTAATTTTAATGATAACTCTTCTATAAACTCTTCACACAATAGATGTTCATCTTTTTTTGATACAAAAAAATATACCACTTTATCTTCACTATAATTTTGAAAAGTAAGTGCAGTTTTACCAACTCTTCTTCTTCCAATTAACATTGTTAGAATTGAGTGTTTTGATTTTAGCTTATTAGCTTTTTGTAATAGTTCTAATTCATTTTCTCTATTATAAAACTTCATTTAATAACCTTTGTTATGATAACTCAGGTTATTATAACAAA
>CAZAOJ010000036.1:0-18557 GCA_964486745.1 uncultured Arcobacteraceae bacterium | reverse complement strand
AGAAATGGTCGCTTAGAAATTTATGTTCTGTGTATGATATAGGGTTGACAGATCAGAACAAAGATGGTATAGAGTATTTAGGTGCTTGTTTTAAAATAACTCTAAAACCAAACTAATGTGCCATTAATGGTGATATAGCTTGTGTTGTAGATATTTGTTCATTTGTTCTATTTAATCCTTGATATATCAAATCTACCTTTATTTGCTTGTTATTGATTGATTTGGCTGCTAATGAATATAATTTATTTGCACTATATATATTTCCTAAAGATTCGTTTACTAGTGCTAAATTGTATAAAATAGTAGAACTAGTATGATTTAATTGACTATCAAGTGTTTCTAAAATAGTTTTTGCATAAGATAGATTTGAATTTTCTATTGCTTTTATTGCTTGAGTAAAACTAGTTTTTTGTGATTGATTTAATGATATATCTAAAGCTTCTATGATATCTATCTTGTAATAACCATACGATGGAGTAATATCAGATATAAATTGATTTGCTATTTTATTGGCTAATATTTTATTTTGAGATTCATCGCTTGAATAATTTTTGTCATTTGCACAATGCTGAGTGGTTGAGGATGCACTATATGTTTTAAGCAATATAATTGATGAGTTTTGTTTATCAATAAGTTTTAGAGAGGCTTGTAAATCATGGTGTTTCTTTATACAAGGGATTAAATCTGTATCATATTTCAAACAAATAGGATGTTTGATTCTATGATTTATAAGTACAGGATATCTTCTTTGATATTTTTCACCCTTAAATTGGAAACAATAATCTCTATTTGTCTGTTTTTTATCATAATGCTCTTGTGCTACTCGATTATAATCAATTTGACCATTTAAGATACTTTTTGCTTGGTAGGTATTGTTATATACATTGTAATATTTAATGCCATCTACATATGTATTATTTAGTTTTTGTTGAAGAATTTTTGCTAAGTCTACACTATCATTTGAGATATATTCAATTGCAATATCTTTTGTATTTTTATTTAAAATTTGTGGTGCATAAGCTTTTTTTATCATTACCTTTGGTGTACATGCACTTAGTAAAATTGCAATAAATACAAATATAATTGACTGAATTAAATATCTCATAATTTATCCTTTTAGAGTTTGATAACTTTTACGTTATCCCCTTTTTTCAATGGTTTAGAATCATCTTCTTGTATAAGTAAACCTGCATTATTAAGAAGATTTGTAAGTATTGCACTAGTTCCTTGTTTTTTATCTTTAAAATCTATACTATATTGAGAGTTTTCATAATATAAATTACAAGCAGTAAATACAGCTTTGTTACCTTTTTTATTAAAATCTTGTTTTATAATAGCATCTACAACTTCTAAAGTTTCATTGCTACCTTTGTATTTAAAAATCAATGGTAAAATATAAAGTAAAAATGTAACAGTACTAGAGTATGCAAAACCTGGAAGTCCTACTATATATTTATCATCTTTTTTTGCAAAAAGTATATGTTGACCTGGTTTTATAAGTACACCTTGAAATAACACTTCAGCTTTTAAAGTATCTTTAATAATATCTTTTACAAAGTCATAATCTCCAACACTAACTCCACCTGTTGTCACAACGATATCATTATGTAGTAGGGCATTTTGAAGTAGGTTTGTGATTGATTGTTTATCATCTTTAACTACACCCATTTGATTTACATTTGCACCATATTTTGTAGCAATTGCCTCAAGTGTAAGATGGTTTGAACTTCTTATTTGAGCATCATTTGTTTGCTCTTGTCCAATATCAAGTATTTCACTTCCTGTACTTGCTATTGCAATATTTGGCTTTGTATAAACTTCAACTTGAGCTATATTTAAACTTGCCATTACTCCAATTTGAGCAAAGTCTATAATAGTGCCTTTTTTAATTAGTATATCACCTTTTTTATAGCTTTCTGCTACTTCTCTTGTTGCATACGCTTTTGCTACTTCCTCATTTATAATAATTGTATCATTTTGTACGGTTACATTTTCTATAGGTATTAAAGTATCACTTCCTTTTGGCATAAGTGAACCAGTAAATGTTTTTATACAAGTACCTGTATCCACGCTAGAATCTGTAATACTACCTGCAGGATTTTTATCTATTATTTTTAATTGTTTGAATTTTTGATCTTCATATTTGATTGCATATCCATCCATAGCAGAAGTTGGAAAGTCTGGTAAGTTATGATTTGCAACTATGTCACATGCAAGAACTTTATTTAGTGTTTGAGTTATAAATAGTTTTTGAGTTCCAAGTGTTGGTATATCTATATTATTTAATATTTGTAATGATTCATTATATGAGATAAAATTTTTCATTGTGATCCTTTAAATTTAAAAAAATATAGTATCCAATAATGTATAAAATATTAGTGAAATGATTGTGAAATATCTATTATGATTAAATTAAAATTATGATAATTTATCTAATTTAACCATTTGAGTAGGGTAGGCTATAGAACAGTTGTTTTTTTGGACAAGCTCTTCAACTTTGATTAGTACATCTTCTTTTGTTTCAAGCCAGTCTTCCCATTTTGGACTTTTTGAAAAGCAATATATTAAAATATCTATAGATGATGGTGCAAAATTATCTATATACACTAAAAGTGTATTTTTAATACCTTGTAAATCTTCTCTTTTTGCAACTTCAAATCTTTTTGTTTGAGTCATTGGTATAGTTTTTGAAGATGATATTTTAGGGTGCTGATCCAACATATTGTATATATCATTTTTTAGATTTACTATATCTTCCATTTTACTTTCATAGGTAATTCCAAGTTCCATTTTTATTCTACGACCAATTCGTCTTTTTGACCAATTCATAATTGGAGTATTTGCTAATTCTGAATTTGGTACAGTTATCATTGCATTGTCAAATGTTCTTATTCTTGTAGTTCTCATTCTAATATCTACAACAATACCTTCAAGATCCTTTGTTCTAATCCAATCACCTTGTGAAAATGAATTATCTGTCATAATATTAAGTGAACCAAAAAAGTTTGCTAAAGTATCTTTTGATGCCAATGCAATAGCAATACCACCAACCCCAAGTGAAGCAGCAATAGCTTTTATATCAATACCTAATTGAGTAAATAAAAATAGTAAAACAAGTAATATTAAAACTATTTTTATAATTCTTAGTATAAATACAATCATCTCTTTTCTAATATTTGGATATTTTGTTAAAAGTGTATTTGCATATATTTCAATACTTAGATTTAGTATTGAGTATAAAGCCCAGGTAAGGATTGCCATATAAATAGTATTTATCCAAGGGGTTATATTTTGTATTGTTTGATTATCTTTAATTAAAATATAAATTGATATTTGAATAGACAACATATATAAGCTATAAACCAAAGGAGAATGAATAGCTTTTTTTATATATTTATGTATAGAGTCAATTTGATTTTCATTATATTTTATAATAATTTTCTCAATAAATTTTGTAAATACTGATACTATTTGAGTGTTTAATAGTCTAAAAAATAGTAATATAAATAAAACAATAGTTATTTGACCAATAGTAAATTTTAGGTAGTATGATGTTAAACTTGATACAAATGAAATAGGTTGTATAGAATCAATTTGATTGATAAAATATTCTAAATTAAATTGATCAATGAAAAAGTTGGTTTTTCTATATGTATGCATATTATTTAATAAATATTCTAGTATATATAGATGTGTATACTTTTGATCAGTTAGTGTTTCATAATTTTTTATAAATTCTTTTGCTATCTCTCCTTTATTATCTAATAGTTTTTCATATAAATCAGTATATTCATCTAGTGAAATATTTTTTATAAGAGAGATATTATTATTTAAAAGTTTTACAAAATATTTTTTATCTTTATAGCTTTTTTTTGCATCAATTATTGCTTGAATAGTGCCTTTATAAATAAAATTCTCATTTAAAAGTGCTAGTTTTAATTCATCTCTTTTGACAGCTAAAATATTTTTTTGTTTTGTATTTATTACAATTTTATTATTTAAATATGTTATTGTATTGATATATTCTTCTTTATCTTCTTTTGTTAAGATGATAGTTTCTTCATTTATCTTTTTTATAATTTCATTTAGTAGTTTCTTTTGTGCTTGTAGTTGACTTTTTATTTCATCATTTTGTAAAGTTTCTTCAGTTGTTGTTTGTGTCTTTATCTCATCTTTTGGATTATCATTTGTAGTTTCATTGGTTTGAGAAAAAGCTATTGTAGATAGTAAAAGAATAAAAAATAGTTTAAAAATAAATTTTGTAAGCATAATATATCCTTTAATTTTAAAATATGGTATCTAATAATCAATAAAATATTAGTGAAATGAATGATTAGGTATAATGATATTTTTAAACTTAGGATATATATATGACAAAAATACAATTATTTCAAAAACTGTTACAATTTAAATCAATTACACCAAGTGATGACGGTGCTTTTGAATTTATTACTGGATATCTAGAAGACTGGCAATGCCTTGAACTTGATTTTGAAGATGTAAAGAATAGATTATATACAAAAAAATTTACTGATGATAAACAAAATTTATGTTTTGCTGGACATATTGATGTAGTACCCACTGGTGATGGATGGGATATTGATCCATTTGAAGCAAAAATAGTTGATGGAGTTATAACAGCACGTGGAAGCCAAGATATGAAAAGTGGAGTTGCTGCATTTTTATATGCTTGTAAACATGCAACAACTTTTAAAGGAACACTTTCTATACTTCTTACTAGTGATGAAGAGGGTGATGCTATAAATGGTACAGTTAAAGTTTTAGAGTATCTTGATGCAAGAGATGCATTACCAGATTTTGCAGTTGTTGCTGAACCTACTTGTGAAGATAAATTTGGTGATGCTATTAAAATAGGACGAAGAGGAAGTATAAATGGATATGTAGAGATGGTTGGTAAGCAAGGTCATGCAGCATATCCATGTAAGGCTATTAATCCAATACATAAAATTGCACAAGTTTTAAAAGATATGGCTGGTGTTAATTTAGATGAAGGAGATGAATTTTTTGCTCCAAGTCAATTTGTAATTACTGATATTCGTGCTGGTATGGAAGTGACAAATGTAACTCCAGGAAATTTAAAGATGATGTTTAATGTACGAAATTCTACTAAAACAAAAAAAGAAGATGTGGAGATGTTTGTACATAAACATTTTTCTGATATGAAATATTCATTAAGGACTACTCAAGGATCATTTCCTTTTATGACAAATAAAAACTCTAAAATTGTTAAAAAAATAGATAAAAGTATAGAAAAAATATGTGGAATAAGACCAAAACACAGTACAGCAGGTGGTACAAGTGATGCAAGATTTTTTGGTCAATTTGGAGTTGATACTGTAGAGTTTGGCGTAAAAAATGATTCAATTCATGCTGTAAATGAAAATACAACTGTAGAAGAAGTTGAAAAATTAACAGAAGTTTTTAGTGATTTAATAGAGAATTTTGATGCCAAATAGAACAAATATTGCCCAAGATGTAGTTCAAATACAAAATGATTTAAACACTGGTTTAAAAGCTTTAGAGAATATATCTGGTTCTATTACAATATTTGGAAGTGCAAGAATAGATTCAAATGATGAATATTATTTAAAAGCATATGAATTATCAAAATTATTAGGTCAAAAAGGATTTAATATAATTACTGGTGGTGGACCAGGTATTATGCAAGCAGCTAATAAAGGTGCTTTTGAAATACCAGATATTTTATCTATTGGATTAAATATAAAATTACCAAAAGAGCAAGCTTTAAATCCATATACAAATCTTGATGTAGAATTTGATCACTTTTATGCTAGAAAATATATGCTTGTACATTTTTCAAAAGCAATTGTTGTATTTCCTGGTGGATTTGGTACACTAGATGAATTGTTTGAAACAATAGTTCTAATACAAACAAAGAAAATGAATAAAATAAAAATATTTTTATATTCAAAAGAATTTTGGTCTAATATGATTAAAACTATAGAATCAAGATTACTTGATGAAAATTATATATCAAAAGAGGATTTAAGTATTATAGAAATATGTGATGATATTACATACATAAGCCAGAATATTATCTAAAAACTGCAATAATTATATAAAATAAATAAAATTATGTTATAATTAAGAAAAGTAAAGAAAAATGGAGGTGGATAATGAGCTATTTAAATATGATGTCCCCCACAACTATTACTGTTCCATTATCAAACGATTTAGGTGTTGGTAAGATTTCAAGAACAGATATTGAACGAAATCCGTTTTCTGAGTTTAATGATTTAAGGAATGTGTTTGTAGATTCTCATATGATTAGTGATTTAAATCTAACAACAGAACATATAGATAAAATTGAGATTCAATTAAAAGAAAAAATGGATCTATCTCCTTTAAAAGATATTGACTTTAAACAAGAAGTGGAAGAGTTTTCAAAAGATAGTATTAAAACTCAGAATGGAGATTTAGCATTTACTCAAGCAAATGCCAAATCTAGTAAGGTTGAAGAACTTTTAAAATAAATTTATATTATATAAAGTATTGTTCAGCATCTTTTTTACTTGGAAATTTCGTATTTTCTAACTTATATTCTTTGAAATCCACCTCATAAGTTTTATCAACTTCAGTTTTACCATAAGTTATTATTAGTTTTGTTGCAAGATTTTTATCCTCATCGTTTGCATTTTTACTAAATAGACAAAATGGACCAGGTGCCCCATTAATGTGTGCTGGATGATATTTATTACTAATAGTATTTTTTAAAGCTTCATTATCATCTTTATTTCTTCCAATAATTAGTTTTGCTCCACCTGGAAGTCTTAAGTGTCTTCCGTATTTAAGTGTATCAATATCTTCTTTTGTAAGTTCATCATGTGCTATAAAATCTCTTATTCTTCTTGCAGTGTTCTCTTCAGTTAGTAAACATCCTCCTCCTGGAGATTCAAAGTTTTCAAGTCCTATTTTTTTAGCAAGTTCTAGTTGATTTTGTCTTCCTCTTCCTTCAAAAGCTAGAAGTTTTTCTCTATCTACCCAACCTTCTAGTTCTGGTTTTGTAGGTTCCATTAGTTTTGCACTAAGTGGTCTTAAGATAAGTTCATCATGATCACTTAATTTTTGAACTTGTACCATTGCATCTTTTCTTTGACTCATAGGTCTTTGTCCTACAACTTCACCACTAATCATAAAAGATGCATCATATTTTTCAAGTAGTTTGGCAGTATGTCTAAACATAAAACCATGACAATCAATACATGGATTAAAGTTTTTACCATAGCCATAAACAGGTGAAAATAGTACTTCTTTTAGATAATCATCCCTTAGATCAAGAATCTCTAATTTTGCTCCAATTTGGTCACACATACTTTGCATATGTTCTAATCTATCTTTTGTAGATCCAAATCCAAAATTCACATTTACTGCAATTACATCTATACCTTGATCAATGATAACTTTCATAGCTAAAACTGAATCTAATCCACCACTAAAAAGTGCTAATGCTCTCATATAATATTCCTATGTTTTATTAGAATGGATTATACCAAAAAAATCTTATATCTTTGATAGTTTTAAACTATTATACATATATATTTAGATATAATCGCGAAAATTTAGAATTAAAATTATCAATAAGGTTAGGCAAAGATGGTTCAAACTATAGGATTAAAAAAAGCATTTGGTGCAAGAGTATTATTTCAAGATATAAATTTAAAACTTGATGCAGGTAAAAGATATGGTTTAATTGGTGCAAATGGTGCTGGAAAAACTACATTTTTAAAAATGTTAAGTGGTGAAGAAGATATCACTGAAGGTGAAGTTCAATTTGCTGGTGGTAAGAAAGTTGGAGTTTTAAGTCAAAATCAATTTGCTTATGAAGAGTATACAATATTTGATACTGTACTTATGGGAAATAAAAGACTATATGATGCAATTAAAGAAAAAGAAAAATTGTATATGGAAGAGTATACTGATGAGATTGGTGATAGATTAGGTGAGCTTGAAATTATTTGTTGTGAAGAGGATCCAACATATGAGTATGATGTAAAAATTACAAAAATACTTGAAGCACTTGGTTTTCCTGCAACTCAACATCAAGACCTTATGAGTACAATTACTGGTGGAGATAAATTTAAAGTTCTTCTTGCTCAAGTTTTATATCCAAAACCAGATATTTTATTTCTTGATGAGCCTACGAATAACTTGGATATTCCTGCTATTTCTTGGCTAGAAAATCAGCTTAAACACCATGAAGGTACTATGGTAGTTATCTCACATGATAGACACTTTTTAAATGCAGTATGTACAAATATACTTGATGTAGATTATAAAAAAATTAGAGAGTTTACTGGTAATTATGATGATTGGTATATAGCTTCTACAGTTATAGCTAAACAACAAGCAGTAGATAGAGATAAAAAACTTAAAGAGAAAGAGGAACTTGAAGCTTTTGTTAGAAGATTTAGTGCAAATGCATCAAAAGCAAAACAAGCAACTTCAAGACAAAAACAACTTGATAAATTAGATATTCAATCAATTGAAATATCAACTAGAAGAGATCCTTCTATTGTATTTAAACAAAAAAGAGAAGTTGGAAAAGAACTTTTAGAAGTTAAAAATATTGTTAAAAGTTTTGATGGAGAGATAGTATTAAATGATATTAGTTTTACTCTTGAAAAAGGTGATAAAATTGCTCTTATTGGTCACAATGGTGTTGGTAAAACTACTTTATGTGAAATATTAGTAGAAAATATGAAACCAGATAGTGGAACTGTAAATTGGGGTGCAACAATCCAAAGAAGCTATTTCCCACAAAATACAACAGAGATAATTCAAGGTGATATGACACTTTATGATTGGTTAAGAGAATTTGATAAAGATGCAGATATAGCTGAAATTAGAAACTGTCTTGGAAGAATGTTATTTAATGGTCAAGAACAAGAAAAATCTGTAAAAAGTTGTTCTGGTGGTGAAAAACACAGAATGATGCTTTCAAAAATCATGTTAGAACAAGGTAACTTTTTAGTTCTTGATGAGCCTACAAATCACCTTGACCTTGAAGCTATTATTGCTTTAGGTGAAGCATTACTTAAGTATGATGGTTCAGTAATTTGTGTATCTCACGATAGAGAATTACTTGATGCTTATGCAAATAGAATTATTGAAATTCAAGAAGATGGAACAATTATAGATTTTAAAGGTACTTATGAAGAGTACATAGAATCAAAAGAAGATAAATAGATTTATGGCTATAAATCTAAGTAAAAAAATCTCAAGTATAGTTGGGCGTACAAATGCCCAATATGAGCTTATTAAAGAGGGTGATAAAATCCTTGTAGGATTTAGTGGAGGGAAGGATTCTCTTACACTTATTCATGCTCTAAATAGGCTTAAATCTGTAGCTCCTTATGATTTTGAATTTAAAGCTGTCACAATTACTTATGGTATGGGTGAACAAGTTGAATTTTTATCAAAACACTGTAAAGAGCATGGAATAGAACATGAGATAATTGAGACTGAAATATTTGATATCTCAAAAGAAAAAATTAGAAAAAACTCATCATTTTGTTCTTTTGTATCAAGAATGAGAAGAGGGTACTTATATACTACGGCACTTGATCAAGGATATAATAAATTAGCTCTTGGACATCATCTAGATGATGCCATGGAGTCATTTTTTATGAATATGTTTTATAATGGTGCAATGAGATCTATGCCACCACGATATAAGGCTGAAAATGGACTTGAAGTGATACGACCACTTATATTTTGTAGAGAAAGACAATTAAGAGCTTTTGCACAAAGTAATGAGATAGGTGTAATTGGTGATGAATCATGTCCTGCTATGAGAGTAGATATAAAAATGCCACATGCAAGACAAAATACAAAAGAGCTTTTAGAAAAACTTGAAGAGCAAAACCCACAAATATTTGTATCTATGAAAGCTGCATTTTCAAATATACAAACATCAACTTTTTTTGACAAAGACTTACTTGACTAAATTACTTATAAGTGGATGTTTATTTGGAGATGATGTCAGATATGATGGCAAAAACTCTTCACTTCATAAAGATGAATTATTCAATAAAATAAAGCAAAAAGTTGAATTAATTCCTTTTTGTCCAGAAGTTGAAGGTGGACTGCCAACTCCTAGACCAGCTTCAGAAATTCAATCTACAAATCCATATATTTTAAAAAATATTTATGGGGAAGATACAACAAAATATTTTTTAAAAGGTGCTCAAAAAACACTTGAATTATGTCTTCAAAATGATATAAAGATTGCACTATTAAAATCAAAATCTCCATCATGTTCAAACGATACATCTTATAATGGTAAATTTAATAAAACTTTGCTTAAACAATTTGGTGTTACAGCAGAATTATTAATAAAAAATAATGTTTTAGTCTTTAATGAAAATGAGTTAGAACAACTACTTATATATCTTAATAAATAGCCTATTTTATCGAATTTTACTACTATAAAAAGTTTTTCACATTGAAAATTTAACTTAAACTTAATGACCTAAAAATAGGGATTTTCATTTTGTTATTTTATTATGAAAATAATAATATGACATTTTGATGACTATTTATAGTCCCTAATATATCGTAGCTGGGGCATATTTTTATTTTTTATAAAATTTAATAAATTTCTTTGAAAATTAATTTTATAAAAGTTAATTTAGATTAAAAGTATATGTGAATTGTATGTGAATAACTAATCAATGACCATAAAATAGGCATTTATAGATTCTCTTGAAAATATTTATAAATTGTGTTTGAATCTTTATCGTTCATTACTTCTTTGAGCTCTTTTATTGAAGCTTTTTTAATAGAACTAAAGTCACCAAAGTATTGTAACAGTTTTGCTACTTTTGCTTGACCAATTCCATGAATATCTAGTAGAGATATTTGTTTATCTTGAGTACGTTTTTGTTTTTTATGAAATTCAATTGCAAAGCGATGTGATTCATCTCTTAGTCTTTGAATAAATTGTAATCTTTTATCACTAGGTTCAAGTTTAAATATATCATTTCTAGTATATATTATATCACGTGCGGCACCTTTTGCTCTGTATGCTTTTGAATCTACTTTTTGTTTTGATATTGCAACAATATCTATATTTGCACCATATGAATTTACAATATTTATTGCTAAATCTAAAAGTGCTTTTCCTCCATCTATCACCCATAAGTCTGGTGGAGAATTTTTTTCAAAACTTTGCACTCTTCTATGTAGCATCTCATTCATTTGTGCATATTCATCTTTTGATTCAAGGTTATAGTGTCTAAAGTCACCTCTAATAAAGTTTTGTTCAAATACAACCATTGCTCCAACTGTAGCTTGTCCCATCATATGTGAGTTATCAAAGGCTTCACATCTTTGTGGTAGGTTTTGTAAATTAAATAAATCTTTGAGATCCTGTAATATTGTTATATTTTGTTGATTTGTATTAATTTTTAGTAATTCATTTGCATTTTGTAAAGCAACATTTATTAACTGTTTCTTTTTTCCTATTTGAGGATATATAAGATTTAATTTTTTATTTTGTTTATTTTGTATAAAAGATTCAATGGTTGTACTTTCATCTATAGTATGAGCTAGTAATATTTCATTTGGCACTACAGGTAGGTTATTGGAATAGTAATTAATAAGTGCTGTTTTATATGCTTCTTGTATATCTATGGTTTGTGTTTGTTTTATGTAGTTGTGAGTACTACTTACAAGTTTACCATTTCGTATAAACATACGAACTATTACTGCATTTGTTAAATCTTGAGTAGTTTGTATTGCAAAGATATCAAGATTTTCTTTATTTGCAAAATCAAAGCTTGATTTTATTTGTGATTTTTTAATACTTTTTATTCTATTTCTAATTTCAAGTGCTTCTTCAAAACGAAATTGATCACTATATTCTTGCATTTTAGTATTTAAAACTGTAATTAGTTTATTTTTATTATTTATAAGATCAAGTGCTTGATCTATTAGTTTTTTGTATTCTTGTTTTGTAATTTTACCTTCACAAGGTGCAAGACATTTTTTTATTTGATAAAATAAGCAGGCTTTGCCTCCACTAACACAGCTTTTTTTCTGTACAAGTGGAATAATTTCATAAATAGAATCAAGCATATCTTTAGCACCAATTGAATATGGACCAAAATACTTTATATGTGAACCTTTAAGTATTTTTCTTGTGATATCAAGTCTTGGAAAATCTTCATTTGTATCTACGTATATATATGGATATGTTTTATCATCTCTTAGTAGTATATTATATTTTGGTTTTAGTTGTTTTATAAGTGAATTTTCAAGTATTAAAGCATCATTCTCATTTGGAGTGATGATATAATTTATATCATAAGTTTCACTAATCATTTTATATATACGAGTAGAGAGTTTTGAGGATGGAGCTAAAATAGGGGTAAAAGAGAAATAGCTTTTGATTCTATTTTTTAGGTTTTTTGCTTTACCTACATATAAAAGTTTTCCATTTTTATCAAAATATTGGTATATACCACTATTCGTAGGTATATTTTTTAATTTTAACTCTAGTTGCAATGAAAAAATCTTTTATAAATAGATATAAAAATAAATACACCAAGCATATCAAATAATATATCATCAAGTCCAAATACTCTATTTGGTAAAAAGTATTGAAAACATTCAATAGCAATACCATATAAAAGCATATAAAATATTGTTAGTTTTTTTGTTAATTTTAAACCATATATTAATAAAAATGTTAAAGTGAAAAATGCAATAAAATGATTTAAGTGATCGCTTAAAGATGCAATAGGAGGTAAGGTATTATAATTTGGTAAAAATGATATAAATGAAATTGAGATAATAGTGATTAAAAAAGTAAAATTGAAAATGAAATTTTTAAACATATAGTCTTCTAAAAAGTTGATTGAATATTTAGTGGAGCGGGAGACCGGACTCGAACCGGCGACAATCTGCTTGGAAGGCAGAAGCTCTAGCCAACTGAGCTACTCCCGCGTTTTTTGGCTGATGAAAGTATATAAAAATAAATATTAAAATAAGCTAAAAATTAAAAATATTTTATAAAAAAACCAAATGACACTATCTTGACACTTTTAGATGATATAATTTTAATAGAATTTAATAATTAGGTGATTTTATGAATATAAAAGATTTAAAAGATCTTTCAAAAAATATAGATATATTGTATGTTGAAGATAATGCAGAATTATTGGAAAAAACATATTTAATTTTTAATAATTTATTTGCTAGTGTAACAATAGCTGTTGACGGTATAGATGCACTTAAAAAATATAATGAATATTTTAATAAAAATGATAAGTATTTTGATCTTGTAATAACAGATATTAATATGCCAAAAATGAATGGTTTAGAGTTAGCTAAAGAGATTTTAAAACTTAATAAAGACCAATCTTTGATGGCTTTGACTGCTTATAATGATAGTGAATTGCTAGAATCTATTATTAATACAGGTTTTGCATCATATATAAATAAATCTTTTGACTCTACACAACTTATTGATAGATTATCAAAAATTTTAGTAAGTATTAATTTTAAGAAAAAAGAGAATAAATATATTGAAGAGATAAAAAAATTAAATAAGCAATATGAAGAATTAAACCAAGATTTGGAAAGTCAAGTTCTTACAAGAATTGCAGAAGTTTATAAATTAAATGAAGAGATAAAAGCAACTCAAAGAGAAGTTGTATTTACAATGGGTGCTATTGGAGAAAGTAGAAGTAAAGAAACAGGTGTTCATGTAAAAAGAGTTGCCCAATATTCAAAAATGTTGGCTTTATATTATGGTCTTGATCAAGAAGAAGCCGATATATTAAAAGAAGCTAGTCCTATGCATGATATAGGTAAAGTTGCAATTCCTGATCATATTTTAAATAAACCTGGGAAACTAGATGAAAATGAAAGAGAAATAATGAATACTCATACTACACTTGGATATGAGATGCTAAAAAACTCTAAGAGAAAATTACTTAAAGTGGCTTCAAGTGTAGCTTATGAGCACCATGAAAGATGGGATGGAAGTGGTTATCCACGAGGTCTAAGTGGTGAAAATATTAGTATATATGGACGAATTACAGCTTTAGCTGATGTATTTGATGCATTAGGAAGTAATCGTGTATATAAAAAAACATGGAATGATGATAAAATATTTAAATTATTAAAAGATGAAAAAGGTAAACAGTTTGAACCAAAACTAATTGATATATTTTTTGATAATTTAGATGAATTTTTAGCAGTAAGGGACTCTTTTGAATCATGATTAAACTTATTAAATTTATATTTTTAACTTTAATTATTTTAAATATAAGTATATATGCAAAACAATTAGAAAAAGTATCTTTACAATTACAATGGCTTGATCAATTTCAATTTGCTGGATATTATATGGCAAAAGAAAAAGGTTTCTATAAAGACTTTGGTTTAGATGTTGATATCCGTAAATATAAATATTCAATAAAACCTATTGATGAAGTTGTTAAACATAATGTAAATTATGCAGTAGGTAGGTCATCTTTAATTATTGATAAAAGCAATAATAAAGATATAGTATTAATAAGTGCTATATTTCAATCATCCCCTTTAATACTTTTAACAACAAAAGACTCAAATATAAATACAATAAAAGATTTTATTGGTAAAAAGATTATGAGTACACCAGATTCAGTCTCATCAGCATCATTACAAGCTATGATGAATAGTAAGGGTGTAAGTATGAATGATATGATTGTTCAAAAACACTCTTTTAATGTCAATGATCTTATAAATCATAAAACAGACCTTATGGCTTCCTATACATCAAATGAACCATATTTATTAAAACAAAAAAATGTAAAATATAAAATATTTAATCCAAAAGATTATGGATTTGATTTATATAGTGATATATTATTTACTAGCTTAACTGAAGTAAAAGATCACCCAAATAGAGTAGTAAAATTTAAATATGCTACATTGAAAGGTTGGGAATATGCATTTAATAATATTGATGAAACTATAAAATTAATACAAGCTAAATATAATTTTCAAAATAAGAGTTATGATGCATTATATTATGAAGCACAAACTTTAAAAAAACTAGCATATTATAAAACTAATGAATTAGGTAAAATTGATAAATATAAGATAGAAAAAATATATGATATGTATAATATATTAGGTTTTGTACATAATAAAATTGATGTAGATAAATTTATTTTTGATGAGAATAAAAAAGAGAAATTAGTATTAACCAGCGAAGAATTACAATATTTGAAGAAACATCCAATTATAAAAGTACACAATGAGATAAACTGGCCACCATTTAATTTTTATGAAAATGGACAAGCTAAAGGTTATTCAATTGATTATATAAAACTCTTATTTAAAAACTTAGATGTTAAATTGGAATTTATAACGGGTCCTAGTTGGAATGAATTTATGAAAATGTTACAAACTAAAGAATTAGATCTTATTATAAATATTGCTAAAAATAAACAAAGATCCAAAACTATAGCATTTACAACACCATTTCATAAAGCACAAAATGCAATATATGTAAATGTAAATAATCAAGCATTTAATGACCTTAATGATTTAAAAGGTAAAACAATAGCAATGCCAAAAGGATTTTTCACTCAAAAATTTCTTGAAAAAAATTATCCACATATCAAGCAAATATTAGTAAAAGATTCATTAGAAGCTTTAAAAATGCTATCTTTAGGTAAAGTTGATGCAACAATAGGAAAAAAAGTAGTAATGGATTATATTATAGAAAATAATATGATATCAAATGTACTAGTAAGTCAATACATAGAAGATGAAAGAATTATTAGTCATATAAGAATAGGTGCATCAAAGTATGATAAAACACTTATAAATATTATTCAGAAATTACAAGATAGACTTGAATTTAAAGATGTTAAAGATATAAAATCAAAATGGTTTGGTGTAAAATCAACTACTTCTCATAAAAAAGATTTAAAGTTGACACAAAGCCAAAAAGCATATTTATATACAAAAAAAGTTTTAAATGTATGTATTGATAATGAATTATTACCATATATGTCATATAAAGATAATAAATTTATAGGTATTAGTGCAGATTTTATAAATATATATATGAATAAATTATCAATGGGAATAAATATTGTTAAAAATGATTCAAATATAATATGTGATATTCAACCATTAATGGGGTCTTATGTGAAAATTGCTTCAAAATATACTAAATCACATACATATATAAATGATAGTATTGCGTTAGTTACAAGGATGGAACAGCCATTTATTCAAAAACTAAATGACATAAGTGGTAAAGTTGCAGTTTCTAAAGAACTTAATAAATTTAAATTTTATATTAAAAAAAGATATCCTAATTTAGATATTGTAGAAGTAAATGATATAAATACAGCATTAAAAATGGTTTCAAATAAAGAAATATTTGGATATATCGGTACTTCACTTATATGTTCTCATTATATTCAAAAGAATTTTTCTACAGAATTGAAAATTGTAAATAGTTTTGTAAATATAAATTTTGGTTTGGGTATTAATAGAAATGAACCACAATTATTAAATATTATAAATAAAACAATAGATTCAATTGAACAAAAACAAAATAATAAAATTCTTAATAGCTGGATAGCCACAACTGTTGATACAAAAATTAATTATACATATATTGTTATAGGTATTGTATTAATATTATTTATAATTGTCTTTATTGCTTATCATAGTATTCTTACATCAAAACATAATAGTATTTTGGAAAAAAGAATTGAAGAAGAGGTTGAAAAAAATAGAAAAAAAGATCAGGAACTTTTTGCACAGTTACGTCTAGCTCAAATGGGAGAGATGATTAGTATGATTGCACATCAATGGAGACAGCCACTTGGAGCAATTGCGTCAACATCTATAAATCTTAAAATGAAAATTGAATTAGATCAATTCGATTTAAGTTCAAAAGATGAACAGTTAGAATGTAAAGAATATTTTGTAGAAGAATTAGATGATATTGATGAATATGTACAAATACTTACTAGTACAATAAATGATTTTAGAAATTTTTATAAACCAGATAAATCTTCTAGTTTAATAAATATAAATGAACCAATACAAAAAGCTTTAAAAATTATAAAAACTAGTTTAGAAGCTGATAATATTAATATTGAAACAAAATATAATAGTAATAATGAAATTGAAATATATGATGGTGAGATTATGCATGTATTTTTAAATATATTGAAAAATGCACAAGATAATTTTAAAAATATAGATATACAAGATAAAGAAATTGTCATAACCACGAAGGATGTAAATAATAGTGTAGAGATTACTATATGTGATAACGGTGGAGGAATATCTCAAAATATATTAGATAAGATATTTGATCCATATTTTTCTACAAAAGATCAAAGAAATGGAACAGGTTTAGGACTGTATATGAGTAAAACAATAATTGAAGAACATCATAATGGTAAGTTAGATATAAAAAATATTGAGAATAGGGCGTGTTTTATTATTAAAATGTAAATTTACTCATTTAAGGCTAAGATTGCTATAATTTACAAATTATATTTATTAATAAAGAGTAGAATATGAGTTTTCTTAATGAACTAAAACAAATATCAAATGATATTACACTGCTTTACGCTGAAGATGATTTAGTGTTAAGAGAAAAAACATCATTGCTGTTAGATAATTTTATTAATGATTCAATTTTATGCAATGATGGTATAGTTGCTCTTGAAAGTTATAAGAGTTATTTTCAAGTACATAATAAATATATTGATATAGTCATTACAGATATTCAGATGCCAAATAAAAATGGTGTTGAATTAATAAAAGATATAGCCAAGATTAATCCAAATCAATTAATTATAGTAATATCAGCTCATGATGATTCAAAATATTTAATAGAACTTTTAAATCTTGGGGTATCACATTTTATTTTAAAACCTTTTCAAGGTAAACAATTTTTAAAAACATTATATGATGCTTGTAAAAAAGTAAAAGATACACAATCTCAAGAAATTACACATCAAACTATTGATTATAATTGGGATAAAAAAAATATGATTTTAAAATATAATAATGAGATAATAGATCTAAGTAAAAATGAGATTGCTATTTTAAATGTCTTATTTTTAGCTCCTGGACAAATATTTTCCAATGAAATGCTATTTGAAATAATAAATGATAACTATGAAAAAGATATAAGTATAGATGCTATAAAATCTACTTTAAAACGACTTCGTAAAAAACTTCCAGAAGAATTAATTCAAAATGTCTATGCACAAGGGTATAAGATTAATTTAATTTAAAAAATATAAATAAATATAGATAATAATGTATTTTTTTCTAGAATTATATAAAAGGGTATATTCTGCAAAACCTTTATAGTAAGGCATTTTAGTCTTTTTTGGACATGGTAAGGGTTAGGCTTTTTCATCAAGTGATTTGATGGCCATATACTTACAAGTATAAATTTTATAAGAATATTAATATGATAGGGATTAAAGTGGTGGGTTCTCGGAGACTCGAACTCCGGACCACTCGGTTATGAG
>CAZAOJ010000035.1:0-18849 GCA_964486745.1 uncultured Arcobacteraceae bacterium | reverse complement strand
TTGGATTTTCTAAATACTCAACTGCACTATATCCAGGAACAAAAAAACTTCTAGTAACACTTAGATTTCTAAAATTTTTTATATCATTTTGTTCTAGTTCATCTATAAGTAGCTTTGATCCATATTCCCAAAAAGCTGTTGGCTGATATAGTTTATTTTGTTTTTGCATATTTTTAAGCATAATATTTAGTAAGTTATATTTTGTAGACATAGTTTATACCTTTTGTTAATATGGTAATTATATTATAACTTTCTTAAAATTAGATTATAATATTTAAAATAGTTTCTATTACATAATTTTGTTCTTCATCACTAAGTAACGGATATATAGGTAAAGATAAACATTGTTCATAATATTTATCCATATTTGGTGTATTTTCATCTCCATAGCCCAAAGATTTGTAGTATGGTTGCTTATTTATCGGCATGTAGTGTAGTTGTATATTTATATTTTTTTCTTTTAGTTTTATAAATAGTTGTTCTTTTGTAATAGAAAATTTTGTAAAATCTATTAAAACAACATATAGATGATATGATGACTTACCATTATAATTATATAGTGGTTTTATAGGACTGTTGTTAAATGCTTTATCATAATTTTTTGCTAATTGAACTCTTTTTTTTATAAACTCAGGTAGTTTTTTTAGTTGAGTGATTCCCAAAGCACATTGAATATCTGTAATACGATAGTTAAATCCAAGATCAATCATCTCATATTCCCATGGTTTCATATCATCTGTTTTTATTATGCCATGATTTCTTAATTTTAACATTTTATCATACAATATTTTACTATTAGTAGTTATTGCTCCACCTTCGCCAGTGGTGATATGTTTAACTGGATGAAAAGAAAATATACTTATATCAGAGTTTATACAACTTCCTGCTTTAATATTATCATATACAGCACCAATACTATGAGCATTGTCTTCAACTATTTTTATATTGTAAGTTTTTTTTAAGTGGGCTAATTTTTCTTGATTTAGCATGTTTCCTGAAAAAGATACGCCATATATTGCTTTTATAGTTGAATCATTTTTTAAATACTCTTCACATAAATCTAAATTAATATTTCCATCTTGTGCAATATCTATAAAAATTGGTTTGGCATTGGCATAGAGTATAGAATTTGAAGTTGCTAAAAATGAGTTTGGTGTAGTTAAAACTTTATCGTTTTTATTTAAAAGTGCCAAAGATGATATATGAAGTGCTGCAGTTCCATTTGATACTGATATACAATATTTGGCACCACAAAATTGTTTTATCGCATCTTCAAACTCTTTTGCCTTTGGTCCTGTAGTTATAAAAGGTGATTTTAATACCTCTATAACAGAATCTATATCATCTTGTTCTATTGTTTGTTTACCATATGGTATAAAATTCATATTTAATCTTTAATCATATTCATAAGTTGTTTTGCATCAAGCCATTGAGTATTATTTCCAGAATTATACTCAAAACCTTGTTCTACAGCTACACCTTGTTCCCCAAGTTTATTAATATGATAGTTATTTGTTTTTGATGTAAGTGAGATGGTTGGTCGTATTACATAATGGTTGTCAAATTCTAAAGTTAGATGAGAATCATCACTTGGGCACATAATCTCATGAAGTTTTTCACCTGGTCTAATTCCTATTATTTTATGTGGTAAATCTGGAGCAATAGCTTTTGCCATATCAACTATTTTCATAGATGGAATTTTTGGTATAAAAATCTCTCCACCACTCATTCTATGAAAATTCTTAAGTACAAAGTTAACTCCATCTTCCAACGTAATAAAAAATCTAGTCATTTTAGGATCAGTAATTGGTAATTCTTTTACACCTTGGCTTACTAGTTTTTCAAAATAAGGCACAACAGAACCACGACTACCTACAACATTGCCATATCTAACAACTGAAAATGCTGTATCTTGAGTACCAGTTAGATTATTTGCAGCTACAAAAAGTTTATCTGAAGCTAATTTTGTTGCACCATATAAGTTTACTGGATTTGCTGCTTTATCTGTAGATAATGCTATAACTTTTTTTATTCCACATTCAATAGCTGCATCTATCACATTTTGAGCACCATTTATATTAGTCTTAATGCACTCCATGGGGTTATATTCTGCTATTGGTACATGTTTAAGAGCTGCTGCATGTATTACATAATCAACACCTCTCATAGCTTTTTGAAGACGGGGAGCATCTCTTACATCTCCTATAAAGTATCTCATACAGTTTTCATTATAATCTTGAGCCATCTCATACTGTTTTAATTCATCTCTACTATATATTATAATTTTATTTGGTTTATATTTTTGAAGTAAAATTTTAGTGTATTTTTTCCCAAAACTACCTGTTCCTCCAGTAATTAAAATATTTGCACCATTAAACATAAATTTTCCTTCTTATATAGTTATTTGTTTCGTTCAGCTAAAAGTCTTTGAATATTTTCTTTACTCTTTTTAGCTAGTTCTTCTCTTTCTATTTTCATTTCACGTAAAATTGTTAAAGTTTCTTGTTTTTCATGATCTAGATTAGATTTTATTTGTACTGCTTTTCTTTGGTTTGAAGTTCCAGAAAGTCCAATAAATTTTTCTTTGTTATTTATATATATTTTATTTGCTGCAGATGTGGCATTTTTATTAAATACTATAATATCATCTTTTTTAAGATTTAATATCTCTTCAACTGTAAGTTGCGTTTCAGCCATTATAGACTGAATATTCATATGAGAACCAGAAATAAGTGTGGTAATGTCTTTTTTACGACTTATTTTTTTACCTTTTCCTTCAGCAAATAGTTTCTCAACTATTTTATTTAAAAGTGGTTCAATATATGAAATTGGGTAACAAATAGATAAAAATCCAGACTCTTCATCTATTGTAATCTCTAATACTACTAATAAAACAATTTCATGATCAGAGATAATTTGTATAGCATTTGCATTTGTATCTCTACTTTCTATTTTAAAGTTTAGCGTAGTTACTTCATCCCAAACTTTATACATATGTTCTACAAGTAGTTGATAAAAATGATCAAATATCTCTACTTCTATTTCTGTTAACTCTCTATCAAGATTATCACTAGCACTTACTGCTCCACTTCCTAGTAACTCAGTAATAATTTTATGAGAAATAGCAGGGTTACACTCTATTACTATTCTTCCTTCAAGTGGCTTGATTGATAGTGTATTTAATGAAGTTAATTGAGGAATAGATAAAATAAATTCACCATAAGTCATCTGCTCAATACTATATAGTTTTACATCAACTATTTTTCGCAGCATTGCAGAGATATCAGTAATAAGATCTCGTAACATTTTATCATGTAAAGTTGAAAATGCTTTAAATTGTTCGTTTGTTATACGATTTGGTTTTTTAAAATCATAAATTGAGTAGTTTTTTTCTTTGGATACACTGGTTGGCTCATCAGGTATATTATCAATATCCTCACCAGTTTCAGCAATATCTAAAAGAGCATCAATCTCATCTTGACTTAAAAATTCAGCCATATCACCTTCCTATTTTCGTATCTCAAGATCAACATCAAGAGCACCTAAACTTTTTATCAATTTTAGTGTTTGTATGATATCACTCATTGGTACTTTCATAACCTTCATACTTCTTAATAAATCAGATACAGTAGGTAATCCCTTGCTATTCATCATTACATTATTTAGATTTACAGTTACAGGTTTTCCACCAAGTTTTACACCATCACCTATATCTTCCCCTTTATTTAACATTGGGTTTTTCCAATCTTTTTCATTTAAGGGTGATTTTTTAATTCTAATTGTAAAGTTGTCTCTTACAACTGTTACAGGTTGTATTATGACGTCGGCTCCTGCAATTATCATGCCAGTGCTCATATCAATAATAACTTTTTTCTTAATATCTGATTCAATAGGTATATTTTGAATAATAGAGATAAATTTTACCATTGATATATTTTGTGGTTTTTTAACTTCAATAGTTCTTGTATCAATTGCAAAAGCCAAAGGTATACCAAACTTTTGATTAATTTTATCTTCTACATTTGCAGCATTTTTTGCACTATTTTGCAATAAACTTAGTGTTAAAGATGTTTCATCTTTTAGGTTATAATTTACTTCATTTTCTATTGTTGCACCATCATATATAAATCCAGTTGTAAGATTTCCTGTTGTTGCTACAATTTTTCCTTGAGCTAAAGCATAAACATTGCCATCTACCCCTTTTAATTGAGTAAGTAATAGTTCACCATTATTTATAGATTTTGCATCGCCTATAGCAGATATTTTAACTCTGATCTTATCACCTTGTCTTGAAAATGCTGGAAGATTAGCTGTAACCATAACTGCAGCTATATTTTTTGATTTGATTGATGAAGTTGGAATTTTTATATAAGAGTTTCTTAAAAGATTTTGTAAAGATTGCATAGTAAACTGACTTTTATCTCCAGTACCAGCTAATCCAACTACTAAACCATACCCTATAAGCTGATTATCTCTAATTCCTACGATATTTGAAATATCTTTTATAGATTGTGACCAAATAGATGTTATTAAAATAAAAATAGTTAATAATACTTTCAAATGTTACCCTCTACACATAAATAATCCAATACTTTAACATAGTTTAACAAAAATTTATATAAAATATATCAGATTATATTTTGGAGATACTTTGCATATATATATTTATGGCGAAAAAAGTTTTAAAAAGACTATACATGACGCTTTAGAACATGGTAATGTTAAATTTCATTTGGATGAAAATGGAACTATTGAAGAATTAAATTCATTAGAAGCATTAAAATTAGCTATAGAAGATGAGCCAGATAATATATATTTGATAGATCATGAAAAAATTATTGATAAAAAAAGTTTTAATAGTAAAATAAAATTTTTAACACCAAAAGATGGTATTGAAAAAGAGTTTTTAGATGAGCATGGTATAGAAGACATAGCAATTGATGATATTAAGGATTTACCAAAATATATAATTAAAAAACTTGATGCTTTACATCTTACAGACACATTTGATGAAAATGATAATATAACAGCAAATACAACAACTGCAAGTATATCTGAAGATGAGATAGATGCTATTTCTGATATTTTGGAAGATATAGAAAATATTGAAAATAAAGATGATAGCGATGATGATTTTGATTTAGGTGATGACCTAAAAGATCTTCTTTCTTCAGATGATGAAGAAAGTGAAAATGACGATGATATCATCGAAGATGAAATTGATGATATAGCTGATGTAATGAATATAGATTTGGAAGAAGATACAATTGAAGATGTAGCTAATATATCAGATGTGATGAATATACAATTAGAAAATAATGATCAAGGAATGCAAGATATGGAAGAATTAAGTCAATTGGACAATGTAAAAGAAGATGAAATGATTGCTGCATTAAGTGGAATTGAAGATATTGATTTAGGATCAAATTTAGATATTCCAAAGGTTAAAGATACGAAAAATGATTCTCAAGCAATAAGCATAGATGCATCTAATGTAAATGATTTATCTAGTTTATTAACACAACTATTAAATAATAAAACATTAGAAATTACTGTTAAAATAAAAGATTAATTATATGGATTTAATGAGTATAGCTCAAAATACAGTTAAAATTATATTACTTTTAGGTATTCCATCTTTGATGGTAAGTTTAATTATTGGTTTAATTATAAGTATATTTTCTGCAGTTACTCAAGTAAATGATGCATCGTTATCATTTGTTCCAAAATTAATTTTTGTGTCTATATTTATTTTAATATCTCTACCATGGATGGGTGATCATGTTGAAACATATACTTTTGAATTATGGAATATAATATTAGAATTTGGTAAATAAATATGATAGATAAATTATATCATTTAAAACAGGTACAAATTGAACAAGAACTAATGCAAAAACAAGAGTTAATACATAAAATTGATGATATTAATAAACAAGTTAGTCAATATAGAGATCAGCTTGAAAATGTTACAGTTGAGTCAAGTGGAGCTATGGTTGATTTTGAAATTTTAGCTATTCACAAAAAAACTATGAAACAATATATTATAGATTTAGGTCGGCAAAGTATGCTATTAAGCCAAAAAGTTGATCAGCATAACAATGCAATTGTACAATTACAAAAAGAATCAGAACAATATGAATATCTTTTAAACGAAGAAAAAAAAGAACAATATAAAGAGGAATTAAAAATTGAGGCACTTATTGCAGATGAAATTACACAATCAAAATGGGCAAAAAAACATGTTGTTTAAATTAATATTATTATCACTTTTACCATTGTTTTTAAATGCTTCTATTGCCAATGAAGGTTCATATACAAAACAAAAAAAAGAGATAATAGCACTAAAGAAAGAATTAAACGAGTTTTATGATAAAAAAGAAAAAGAATATCAAATAAACAAAGCTAAAATAGAAAAATTATTGGCTGAAGTTAAAAAAGAAAAAAATGAAACAAAACTTCTATATGAAAGAAATCAAGAGATATTAAAAAATATTGAAGGTAAAGTTGCATCTAAAACTGCTAAAATTTATAATGGTATGAAACCTAAAATTGCAGGTGAAATTTTTACAAAAATGATAAAAGATGGTAAAATTGATGATGTTTTCGATATAATTATTACTTTAAAAGAATCTAAAGTAACTTTATTGATGAAATACCTAGATAAAGAAGATGCAGCAGATTTAACTACAATGTTAAAAAATTATAAAGTAAAATAAAATAAATTAGGGGAAACTAATGGCTGAAGAAGAGGCAAAAGAAGAAACAAAAAGTTCAGGTGGGGGTAAGGGAATCCTTATTGTTTTAATTGTATTAGTTGTATTACTGATGGGTGCAGTTGGAGCTGGAGCTTGGTATGTATTAACTCAAATGCCTGCACAAAATGGTGATAATAGTGCAAAAAGTGAAAAAGTAAATAAAGAAGAAGCAGATGCAGATGCAAAAGTTTTATACAAAGCAGAAATTAATGATCTAGTACTAAATATCACAAATGCGAAAGGTAGAGAAAAACTTATGAAGTTATCTTTTGCAATAAAATCAACTGAAGAAACTATTGAAGCAATTGTTGAAGAAAATAGAGCAGAAATTATAGATGTAGTAATAGCTCAAATCTCTTCAAGAAGTAGTGAAGAGTTATTAACTGTTGGTGGAAAAGCATTATTAAAAGAAGAATTACTAGATGAAATAAATAGAATTATAAATGAAGCTACGGTTACCAATGAAGATATTAAAAAGAATAATGTAAAAAAACTATTTTTTACATCATTTGTAATTAAATAGACTTAAGTATGATTGTTGTTGTAAAAAAACCTCTATATAAAAAAACAATTGCAAAAGTTTTATCTTTTGTAGCATTGGTTTGTATGTTTACTGTATATTATTTTTATATGGGGGATAAATATGGAGAACCAAAAGAGGAAACAACAGCAAAAAATACAGTTAAATCTGATTTAATAAAAAAGAAAAAATTAGCTAAAAAATTAGAAAAAATTATATATAAAGAATCTGAAACAGTTGTGGATTTAATTGGACAAGAACATGTTCAAAAAATAAAAGTTGTTGGTAAAACACTTTTTATAGTTTGTGATAGCAATACTGATATTGAACCTCTGATGGTGAGATATGGAGTATTAGCACTTGTAAAAAATACAAATAAAGATATTAAAATAGCGATTAACTTAAAAAATATTATAGGAGATATAAATGAAACATAATATTTTTATTTTAACAATATTTTTTATATTTATAGGTTGTGAAGCAGAAAAGAGTAATATTGCATTTGAAAAACCAAAATCACAAGTAATTAAGCAAACTGTAAAACCAATTTCAAAAAAAGGGTCACTGTATTCTAAAAGAGGTGGGTCATTATTCTCTGATAAAAAAGATCTACAAATTGGAGATATTTTACAAGTAATAATAAATGAAGAATTAAAATCCGATTCAAAAAATTCACGCGCTTTAAATAAAGCAAATACTACATCACTGGGTGCTGGAGTTTTAACTCCTGCAACTACGAATACCTCACCAAATGGAATTATAAATAAAGCAGCTTCCAAACTTAATAGTATGACAGGATTTGAAGTTGGAGGAAAAAGTACAAATACTTTTTCTGGTGCAGCTACATCAAAATATGATGAATCTTTTTCTGCCACAGTATCTGTTATTATTGACCAAGTGTATCAAAATGGAAATTATTATATAAAAGGTTCAAAAGAGATTTTAATTGATGGACAAAAGCAAATAATGATGATAGCAGGTGTTATTCGTCCTTATGATATAAGTCCAGAAAATACAGTAAACTCTTCACAAATTGCAAATTTTAAGATGCTATATAGAAAAGATGGTAGTGAAGCAGATAATTTAGAAAAGCCTTGGGGATCAAAGGTCTTAGAATCGATCTGGCCTTTTTAATCTAAAATTAAGAAATGTAAGTATATAATTGGTTATAAAATAAAAAAGGAGTCATTATGATAAATGCATTGCATGTGGCACAAACGGGTTTAACTGCTTCACGAACTGCAGTAGAAAATGTGATGAATAATATCACTAATGAAAATACTCCTGGATATAAAAAACGTGTTGTTAACCTTTCTGAGGCGGCACATATTGATTCTCGTAGTTATGGTAGAGGTGTTGCTGTTGGTGATACTGTTAGGATTGTTAATCAATATATGGCAGATAATCTTAATAAAGAAAGTGGTAAAAGTTCATATTATGATCAGTTGGATACTATGCTAAGTGATATAGAATCTATATTTTATGAAACTGATATAAGTGGATTTTCAAGTGACTTAGATAGATATTTCCAGTCAATTGAAGATTTAAGAGCAAATCCATATGATAATATTGCAAAAAATAATTTTAATAATCAAGCTCAAATAGTTGTAGATGATTTAAAAAATCTTTATGATGGTATTGAAGATAGAGAAAAAGTAGCTAGAAGCAGTTTGGATGATACTGTTGATATTATAAATGGACTTATTGGTGATATAGGAAAAGTTAATGAACAAATGCAACAGCAAATAAATCCATCAAATGACTTATTGGATAAAAGAGACCAGCTAGAGCAAAAATTAGCGAAATATATAGATATTAATGTAGATAGAACAGATGATTATGAACTTAAAATTGGTGGTAAAACAGCTGTAAGATATAATACCAATATTCATAATTTAAAAGTAGTAAATGAATTTATTCCTCAAACAGATAAATATGTAAATGACGAAACAACTGCAAGTACAATTGGTCCAAATGGATTTAATAGTACGGGAGATACAATAGTATATACTTTTGATAATACATATGAGATAACTGTAACATATGGTGAAACAATACATAATTTATATGGTGATGGAAATGATGTATCAGTAGATGAAGATAACTATGTTATTGCACTTGCAACAAAAATAAATAATCATCATGATTTACCTTCGAATATAAAAGTACAAAATGGTGAATATTTATTTGATCAAGACAATAAACAATATACCTTGGATAATGAAGGTAATAAGATATATAGAACAGATTCACCACCTGATAATAAATATCTTGTTATTGAATCAATAATTCCAGGTGAAGATGGAAGATTTGATGGAAGAATAGTGGTAAATGATAATGATGCTGCAACACCTACGAAAACTGAAGTAAAAGAGAATGAAATTCGTAGTTTAAAAGGGAGTGATGATACTCATATAGAAATATTTGATGAGAAAATTACTTTAAATCGTGGATCAACAAGAGCTCTAACTGAAAATCTAACAACAAATGATTATAATAATAAATTTACCAAATATAGAGATGCTTTAGATTCTTTTGCTCAAGTTTTAAGTGATATGAGTGATATGTATATAAGAAATGATGATGGAAGCTACGTATATGGTCAAAAAGCAGTGGATCTTAATACGGATTCTGGAACTGTAGTTGAAAAACTTGGGGTATTTACTGGAGGGGATGTTAATTCACTAGTATTTAATAAAGATGCAGTTAATAATTTTTCACAACAAGATTTGGACTATCTTGCCACTATACAATGGAAAGATGATATTAGATTTGATGGAAATGCACAAGATGGACAAGATAAAGATGGAACATCATTTTCTAAATTCTATCAAACTTTACTTGTTGATATATCTTCAGGCAAAGAATCAAATGATTACTTACAAGAAACACAAGAATCAATAACAATGTCACTTTCTAGTACATATGATAAATTAGTAAAAGTTGATAAAGATGAGGAGATGCTTAATTTAATTAAATTTCAAGCATCATATGAAGCCAATGCAAAAATTGTAACTGTAATAGATGAGATGTTACAAACAATACTTGGCTTAAAAAGATAATAGGGGGTGCATGATGTCTGATTATAGTTTATTAGGATCATTTAATACAGGAGCGGCAAGTTCACTTAATGGTGAATTAATAAATAAATTAAGAGCAGCAGAAGAAAAAGCAGTAATAGCACCAATTGATAAGAGTTTAGAAACTTGGGATAAAGAACTTGAAACAATAACGGGTATTGAAGAAAAAATCAGTACCTTGTTAAGTGCTGTTAAGCCTTTTGATTTATTTAATTCTCAAGGAAGTGCATTTGATGCAGTAAGTGCATCAACTACAGGTACATCTGCAGTTTTTGATGCAGTTGATGTTGCTGGATTAACTCCTGGAACTACTCAAATAGAAGTTACTCAACTTGCACAAAGAGATGTATTTCAATCAAATACTTTTTCAGATCCAGCTGTAACTATGACTGAAGGTCAAGCTGAAGGTGATAAATTAAGTATTCAAATTGGATCTGCAGCGGCAATAGATTTTACTACAAAAGATAAAACATACCAAGAATTAGCTGATGAAATTAACGCAACAGATGGTTTAACTGCATCAATTGAGCAGGTTGGTACATCAGATTATAGATTGGTTATAAAAAGTACAGATTCTGGAACAGATAATGCTTTAACAATTACTCAAACTGATTCAAGTGATGTAGATTTAGATCCAAATTTAGGATTTGGTGAGGCTGCAAATCATACATTAACAGCGCAAAATTTAAACGCCAAAATTGATGGTGTTGATTATGATGTATCATCTAATACTGTAACAATTCAGGGTAACCTTACAATGACTGCAGTGGAAAATGGAACTTCAACAATTACAATTCAAAAAGATACAAGTGGAATCATTCCAAAACTTGAAGATTTTGTAACAGCCTATAATGATGTTGTTGATAGTATAGATAATGAAGTTTACTCAGATGAATCTAGTATAAATGACCCATCTAGTTTAAGAAATATTTTATCACAAATAAAAGATAAAATTTTTGGTACATATGGAGATGATGATAAATCTTTATTTAATTATGGATTTAGTCTTGATAAAGAGGGACACCTAAATATCGATTCAGATAAATTGGGAACTGCGGTGACTGAAAATTTAGATGATTTAAAAGATCTATTTATTGGTGCAGCAGAAGATAAAGGATTAGGAACTCAATTAAAAGAATTAATAGATGATATGAATGCTTATGAGGGATCTATTACATTATATGCAGATCATATGGCTGATAGAAAAACTACTCTTGAAAAAGAGAGAGAAAAAGCAGTAAAAGATTTGGATACAAAATATGATCTTATGGCTGCACAATTTTCTGCTTATGGAGCAATTATTGCACAAATGGAATCAGCATTTGGTGGTATGAAAATGATGATAGATCAATCTGTAGCAAAAGGTTAAGAGTAGTATTTAAGATAAATTATACTATACTTTTTGTCTATAAAAATTTGGAGTTCTAAAATATGGGAATAGAAGCATACAATCAACAAGCAGCGGTAACAGATGATCCGTATATGCTTATACTTAAGCTATATGAAGGCTTATTAAGATATCTTTCATTTGTAAAAAATGCGATGGAAGAAGATAATATTGAGAAAAAATTTGAATATATAAATAAATCTATTGCAATATTTGATGAGTTAAGAAATATTCTTGATTTTGATGGTGGAGATATTGCTTATTATTTAGATGGATTATATTTGTATCAAATTGAAACACTATTTAGTGCTGGAATTGATGATAATGTTAATTCTATTGAACAGGTAAATAAAGTTGTAAAAGGTTTAATAGAAGCATGGAAAGACGAGACTGGTCTATAAAAGCTCTTGAAGAGTTAATTTATATTGACTCTTTAGATGATGAACAAAGGGCAGCTGGTCTTGAACGATGGGTAGGTAAGTATTTGGATGATAGTGAGATTACAGATTTTGATCTACCAACAGATAAACTTCTTCAACTAGAGGAGCTTTTTTATAAAAATATAAATTTTTTAAAAGCTCATCGTGAAGAGAAACGCTTAGAATTAATAAAAATCAATGATCTAAAAAAATTCTTAGATCATTAACTCTTATTTAATAATTTAATCCTACTACATCTCTAATTATTTTCATTTTTTCTTGAGCAATAGTTTGTGCTTTTTTTGCACCATAATTTAAAATCTCTTTTACTTCATTTGGATTATTTAAGTAATAATCCCGTTTTTGTGCATATGGTTCAAAATGTTCATTTATTTTGTCTAGTAGAGTTAGTTTAAAGTGACCATACCCTTCTCCAGGAGTTGCATATCTTTTTTGTAAATCTTTTAGCTCATCTTCATTCATAAATAATTTACATAAAGTATAAACATTACAATTTTCCCAAGCCTTAGATTCTTCAAGTGGAGTTGAGTCTGTAACTACCCCCATTACTTGTTTTTTAAGAGTTTTAGCAGACCCAAACATATCTATAGTATTACCATAACTTTTTGACATTTTAGCTCCATCGGTTCCTGGTACACTTTGTACATTTTCATCAATTTTAGACTTTGGCAGAGTAAATATTTCTCCATATGTGTTATTAAATGATTGTGCTATATCTCTAGTCATCTCTACATGTTGAATTTGATCTTTTCCTACTGGAACAATATTTGAATCAAATAATAAAATATCTGCAGCCATTAAAACAGGATATGAAAATAGTCCATGATTTGCACTAATACCTTTTGCAGTTTTATCTTTATAGCTATGAGCTCTTTCAAGTAGTCCCATTGATGTATGATTTGATAGTATCCAATATAGTTCAAGTACTTCAGGCACATCACTTTGTACCCAAAATGTTGATTTCTCAGGATCCATACCAAGAGCTAGAAAATTAACAGCTGCTTCAAAAATATTTTTTTGTAAAAATTCTTTATTTTTTACAGATGTTAAAGCATGATATGAGGCTATAAAAGCAAAAAGATCTCCATCATCTTGAGATTCTATCATCTTTTTTATCATACCAAAGTAGTTTCCTATATGGATTGTTCCACTTGGTTGAATTCCTGATAAAATTCTCATAATTATTCTTTAGTTTCAAAAATCTCAATAGATTTGATAGTATCACCTTGACTAATTGAATCTAAAGTAGCAAAACTTTCTTCATCTCCATCTTCAATCCCACCAAAAACAGTATGCCCACCATCTAAATGAGGACAAGGAACAAAACAGATAAAAAACTGGCTACCACCTGTATTTTTACCTGCATGTGCCATAGATAAGCTTCCTCTTTTATGTACTTGTTTAGGAGCATCAGTTTCACATTTTATAGACCAACCAGGACCTCCTGTTCCTATACCATCTGGACAACCTGCTTGTGCCATAAAATCTGGAATAACTCTATGAAAATTAAGATTATTATAAAAACCATCATTTGCTAAAGTTGCAAAATTTGCAACTGCAATTGGAGTTGATTCTGGGAATAGTTTTACCCACATATCCCCATTTTCAGTGCTTATTTTTGCGTATTGAAACTTTGCTAATTCTTCTGGTGAATAATCATATTCTTTTAATTCGTCTTTGAATCCAAACATATATAAATCCTTTTATTTATTTTTTTTGGATTGTATCATTTTTTAGGTTGTAAATAGTTTAGTTTAACCATTGTTTCAATTAGTTCTTTAAATACAGGAACAGCAGAATGTGAAGCATAGTAGTAATACCAATGTTCACCAGTTGATATAGGATTAAGCACACTTACACCTATAGTATATTTATGCGTATCATCATTTGCAAAACCAAAAAATGAACTAATATATTTTTTTTGGTAAGAACCACGTCTAGCTATATTTGCAGTTCCTGTTTTCCCACCAATTTCTAATCCTTCAATATAAGCAGATTTTCCTGTACCTTTTTGCACGGTTTTTACTAAAAGTTTTTTCATTCTATTTGCAGTTTTTTTTCTAATAATTTGTACAGGTGTAATATTCTGTTCAGTATTTACTACTTGATTACCTGAAATTATTTTTGCTACTATTTGAGGGGTTATCATCTTCCCATCATTGTTAAATACGGTATATGCTTTAAGTATTTGCATAAAAGTTGCAGTCATCCCTTGACCATAAGATACAGTTGCTTTATAAACATTATCTTTTCCTTTTTTTTGACCAACTTTAAATCTTCTTAATTTAGGTAAGCGGCCAACTTTTTCATAAGGAAGATCAATACCAGTTTTTTTTGTAATACCAAATTTATGTAATCCATCTACAAACTCTTTAGCACTTAATCGTTGTGCTAATTGTAAAGTTCCTATGTTACTAGAGTATATTAAAATATCTTCAACAGTAATATATCTTTTTGTAAAGTTATGATCATCCCTAATAACAAATTTTCCTAAAGGATATCGACCTTTTGGATATTCTCCTTTTGCATTTGGTCTTCCCTTATTATAAGCATTAAAAAGTTCATTCTTTTTTATACGATTTTTATCCATTACAAGTGAAATACTAATAGGTTTTATCACTGATCCTGGTTCAAATTCGTATTCAATAGCATTTACATTTAAATAAGGTATATCTTTTTGATGAATATTATCTGGATCAAAACGATTTGATGATGCCAATGCTAAAACTTTACCAGTTTTAGTTTCAATTATAGATACAATAATTTCATCACATGATAGCTTTTTTTTATGTTTATCTAAAATCATTTCAATATTTTTTTGAAGTTTTAAAGGTATATTTAAAATTAAATTTGCACCATCTCGTCTGGCATCTATTTGACTACTTTTATCAAAAGATATATAGGATAATACATCTCTATACCCTTTTAGATGACCATCTTTTGAATTTTCTAAAATTTTTTGATATGTTTTTTCCAATCCTTTTATACCAGCTACTTTGGTATGTCCAGATTTTGTTTCAACTTTTTTCATATATCCTAATACTGGAGTCATAGAATCTTTATATGAAAATACCCTTTTTTCTCCACTTTCATGAATATTTAACCCATATAAAATTCTGCTTCCATTTACTTTTATACTTTTAAATACATTTAGTCTTCTAAGTTTATATGCTAATTCTTTTAAATTCTTAGCTGTTCTTGAATCAATCCTATAACTAAGTACAAGGGTACCTGGTCTTTTATTTAGAGATTTTGTAATTTTTTTATTTAAAATTTTTGTAGGGATGTTGCTATAAATAGAAAATAACTTTACAAATAATGCTCTTTTATCTAGATCTAAACATCTTGTATCTATTGTAGCTTTATAAAGTTTTTTTGAACTACTTAATTTAAAATTATCTTTAGAATATATCGTTCCACGTACGGCTAATTCATTTTTTTCAATAAGTAGTCTTGGAAGATGCCTATCTTTTGCAATAGTATTTGAAACTGATAAGATAAGTATTAATAATGCTAAAACTATGATAAAAAATAAGATAATAATCTTTTTTACAATAGTTTTATTATTTATTATTTTATTTTTGATCATTTAAAGGGTGTCCTTAACCGAATTTTAGCTAAAATTTTGAAATGAATTCTAGCAAAAATAAGATTAAACCTAAAAATGTAAAAAAAACTATATCGCATGAACCAGATTATATTTTATTTATATTAGCTTCTTTACTTATGATTATTGGTATGATTTTTTCATATTCATTATCTGTATATACTGTAGAATATTGGAATTATGACCAATTTCATTTTTTTATAAGACAAACATCTGTTGGTATTTTTTCAATTTTACTTATGTGGTATATGGCACATAAACAACCTCAAAAATTAGTAAATAATGTAGGTTGGTTTTTATTTATTGCATTTTTTATAGTGATGGCTATAATGCCATTTTTACCATCATCATTGGTTAGTGCATCAGGTGGAGCTAATAGGTGGATTAAACTACCTGGTATTTCTATTTCACCTGTAGAATTTTTTAAAATTGGTTTTATATATTTTTTAGCATGGTCATTTCATAGAAAAGTTATAGTTCAACCAAAGAAAATGACTATTAAAGATGAATTTTTACTTTTAGCACCATACTTTCTAGCCTTTTTACTTGTAGTATTTATTGTAGCTTTTTTACAAAAAGATTTAGGACAAGTTGTATTATTGGGGCTTATTCTTGTAGCACTAATGATTTTTGCAAATCGAAGTTATAAGATATTTCTTATTTTAGGTACGGGAGCTGTAGTTGGAGTTGTTGGATTAATTATAGCTGCACCTCATAGAATCATTAGAATTCAAAGTTGGTGGAGTATGGTTCAAGATGGTGTTTTATCGATTATGCCAAACTCTATAGCAAATGCTTTAAGAATAAAAGATTTTCCAGAACCATATCAAGTAGGGCACTCTTTAAATGCTATCCATAACGGTGGATGGTTTGGGCAAGGTATATCTCAAGGAAATTTAAAACTTGGTTTTTTAAGTGAAGTTCATACAGATTTTGTATTAGCTGGTATCACTGAAGAGATAGGATTGCTTGGTTTGGTTGGAATTATTTCAATATTATTATTGATAATTTGGAGAATATTTAGAATAAGTAGAAGAACGAATAATGCTTTATATCATCTTTTTACACTTGGTATTGGATTGATGATTGTAGTCGCATTTTTAATAAATAGCTATGGTATATCTGGAATGATACCAATTAAAGGTATTGCAGTACCGTTTTTAAGTTATGGTGGAAGTTCACTACTTAGTGTGGCTATTGCTATAGGTTTAGTTTTATCAATAAGCACTCAGATACAAAAGGATGAAATAAAATGATTGTAGTAACTGGTGGAGGAACTGGAGGTCATTTAAAAGTTGCAAAAGCAATTATAGATGAGTTACATAATAGAGGTGAAGCGGTAATTTTCATAGGCTCTAGTAATGGGGCAGATAAGGCTTGGTTTGAGCATGATACAACTTTACGATTTAAATTCTTTTTAGAGACTAAAGGGGTTGTAAATCAAGGGGCTATAGGTAAACTTAAATCTTTATGGTTGATTATTAAAGGGATTAATAAATCATTAGATATATTTGATCAATATAATGTAACAAAAGTTATTAGTGTAGGTGGATATAGTGCAGCAGCAGCTTCATTTGCTACAATATTTAGCAGTGCAAAACTATATATACATGAACAAAACTCTGTAATGGGAAGATTAAATAAAATTACTTCAAAATTTGCTTCAAGAGTTTATAGCTCTTATGATCCAAATTCAAGAGTAAAAGATTATCCAGTATCAAAAGAATTTTTTGATGAAGCTAGAATTAGAACAAAAGTTAAAACTGTTATATTTTTAGGTGGATCACAAGGTGCATTAGCAATTAATAACTATGCTTTAAAAATTGCACCAAAACTAAATGAATTAGGTATAAATATAATTCATCAAGCTGGAAAAAATGATTATGAAAGAGTCAAAGCTGAGTATCAAAAATTAGATATTGAAGTAGATGTTTTTGATTTTACTACTGAACTTATTAAAAAAATGGCAAAAGCAGACTTTGCAGTAAGTAGAAGTGGTGCTAGTACACTTTGGGAACTTTGTGCTACAGGATTACCAGCACTTTTTGTACCATATCCTTATGCTGCAGCTGATCATCAGTATTATAATGCAAAATTCTTACAAGATAAAAAATTGGGGTATGTTTGTAGACAAGATCAACTTGATGATTTTGATATCTTTTCAATAATTAAAGATGATGAGCATATTGTAAAATTATCAAAAGGGTTAGTTGATGTTATTATGATAAATGGAGTAGAACTTTTAGTAACAGATATCTTAGAAGATAGTTAAAAAAACTATCTATCTAAAATTATCAAATACAAGTGGAGCTTTTAGTTCCAGTGATTTTAAATGTTTCATAACTTTTTGTAAATCATCTAAGTTTTTACCACTTACACGTATTTCATCACCTTGATTTACCGCTGTTACTTTTAGTTTTAAACCTTTTATTTCAGTTTGAATAGTTTTAGCTTCATCTTTTTCAATAGTATCAACTATTTTATATATAAATTTTTTATTTCCACCACTTGCATCTTCACTTTTTACCTCTTCAAGTGAATTTATAGAAACACCTCTTTTATTCATTTTTGATATAAGTATATCTTTCATAGCATCTATTTTATTATCACTTGCACTTAAAAGTGTAAGTGTCTTTGCACCAATATTTAAATCTATCTCTTTTGGGATACCTTTAAAATCATATCTATTATCAACCTCTTTTTGTGCTTGTATTACTGCATTTTTCATCTCTTGCATATCTAATTTTGCAGATATATCAAAACTATGTTCTTTAGATTTTGCCATATTATTTTCTCCTTTATTTATTGAATTATACTAACTGGAATAGTATCTTCTATATTAACTTTTAAATCAGAATTACCAGAATTTTCATATACATTAAATGTATGACCATTTTGCGTTATCGTATGGTCCGTTGACCAAGTATTATAATAACTATTTCCAGAATAATTTGCTCTTAATTGGACAGTATCTCCATCATCTCCTAGTATATCAAGTATATTATTGGACTCAGTTATTGCAATAATATCACTTAGATATATTCCAGATAAAGAGTG
>CAZAOJ010000034.1:0-21435 GCA_964486745.1 uncultured Arcobacteraceae bacterium | reverse complement strand
TAGCAAAGTGTAACAGTAATTATATTAAGAATTTCTTATATGATGGGAATTTGGTAAGGAAATTATTTTTAAGAGTGTTAAATTATTTTCTAGGTTTTGCAGTTTTTATGATAGTTAATAATGGTATTTTATATCACTTCCTAAAGTAGAAGTTAGTTATTCATTAGACAGTAGTTTTAAAGTAGTTAGAAGTTAGTTAGTTATTCATTAGAAAGTAGTTTTAAAATACAATATCAGATGGGAAATAGGTGGGAATAAAAAAATACAGTTTTCTTAAAAGTCTTCTAAAGCTGATAGTTAAAGGGGTTGTGATTGTTTAAAATGGAGGGCCACTCTCTTGCGAACATTAAGCTATAAATACGATAACTAAAGCATTGTAACCAATTCGATTTTTTACAATGTAACATCTGATGTAACTAAAAGCAAATCTAACCCCTAAAATTAATGATTTATTCACTTTCTAATTGGTAATATTTTAATCAAACTCAACTTAATTTATAATTAGATACTTTAAAAAAAGCTTAAGCTAAAATATTTCATTTTTCGCACTTGTCGAAAATATATTACTTTTTCGACACATAAAAAAATATGTCGAAATTTATCTATTTTATCGACACATTAAAATTATATGTCGAATTATATCCCCTTCCTCAACCTATCAAAAAGTTTTACATTTATAAAATATTTTCCTCTTCCTATCTTTATGCTTTTTAATATACCAATTGATTCTATCTCTTTTAAATATTTAGATGCAGTTTCTCTATGCAATCCTAATCCATCAACTAGAAAATCTATTTTAGTATATGGATGATAAAATAATATCTCAATCAAATCTTTACTATAAATTTTAGGTAACTTTTCTTTTATCTCTTGTTTTGTTTGATTCATCAATATAGATATATTATTAACTAGCGATATTGTTTCTAATGATGTTTGCTCAACTCCATCAAGCATATACAATATCCACTCTTCCCAAGTATCTTTAATTCTAACTTCTTGTAACAATCTATAATAATCAACTTTATTTTTAATGATATAGTTACTTAAATACAAAATAGGAATATCAAGCAAATCATTTAAAATAAGATATAAGATATTTAGAATTCTTCCCGTACGACCATTACCATCATAAAATGGATGTATTGTTTCAAACTGATAATGAATAATAGCCATATTTATTAAAGGGTCAATATCATTTGGTTCATTGATATAACTTTCAAGATTTGCTAGTAACTTTTCAATATCTTCAAATCTTTGAGGAGGTGTAAATATAACTTCTCCTGTTTTTGCATTTGCTAAGTTTGTTCCACTTTGTTTTCTTACTCCTGCATCATTTTGTTCTAACTCTTTTTGTATCTCAACTATATATTTTTTTAATAATAGTTTATTCTCTTTTACTAATCTAAATCCTTTTAATAAAGCATTTTTATAGTTCTGTACCTCTTTTGTTGCATTTGTTATATGTTTAATATCCAAATCTGCTTTATATAATTCATCGTGAGTTGTAATAATATTTTCAATCTCACTACTATCTTTTGCTTCTTGTAAAGCCAATGAGTTAATCAATATATTACTATTAGGTATTATTTTTGCTATACCATTTAGTTTAGCTAATGCACTATTTGCTAATATTGATTTTTTTAATATCTCTTTAGTCTCAATATCTTTTTCTATTGGTAATTTATTTGGTATAAATTCTTTCACTATAGTTCCTAATATTTTATATAATTATTCTAACTAAATTATCATTTTAGTCTTATAATTTTATTTTAAATTAGTTTAACTTTGAAACAATAACTTCATCTTTTATTTTTAAGTCTTGTAGTTGAAAGTTAAACATAGTTGAAACTTTATATATTAGTTAGCCTTATTTGTTATGTTTATGTTACTACAAACATTAAACTTATTGATTTTATTCAACTCTTCAAGCTCATTATTAGCTTTATCTTCATTTCCTATTTTTATTCTAGTTCTGATTTTACTATCCAAATGAGCTGACATCTCTTCTCTATAAAATTTAATGTTAAATACAATGCTAAAATTATCCAAGCAAGATTATATGCACTAGGATATTACAAAGGTAGAATAGATGGTGTATTTGGCAGAAGTTCAAAACAAGCATTATCAAATTTTGTTCATAATAGACTTAGAAAAAATTATATTAATTGGAATATGAAAATAGAAAAAGAGTATTATTTAAAGGTTCAGAAATGTAGTAATACATGAGGAGTAAGCACTCCTCCCAGATACCTAAGCACACCATATAAAAAGGTTCCTTGCTGTATTCCTACCCTGGGGAGTTGTCTTTAGATATGATTGCAAAGGTCTAAGAGAAGCATTCAAAACACCAAAATGCTTTCAATGCTTACCTTAAACTGAAATGGAATAATACTTTAAATATGTTTTATATTTGCTTAATAGATATTTATAATATTAAACATTTTTATTCATAATCTCAATTATCACCTTATCAGTGATTTTCATCCCCTCATTTGAAAGTTCACCAATATATTTTAATGTTTGTTCAATATCTTGAGCGATAATTCCATCTCCACCATGTAAATACTGTCCATGAGTAGATAACACATAAGAGTCAAAGGCAGCATATATGGTAGTAGCTATCTTCATAGCACAAGATGATTTTGCACCATCACAAATGATACCTGATACATCTCCAAGAGTATTTGCAATAGCATGAGATATCATCTCAAAACTATTATTATTTATAAAACAAAGTGCTCCACTAACAGCTGCAGCAGAACATATCACACCACAATATGCACTTAGCCTTCCTACATTTGTTTTAATATGAACTGTACAAAGATGAGAAAAAAACAATGCTCTTATTAATTGTTCATGCTCTATATTCATCTCTTGAGCATATTTTATAAGTGCCAAAGATGCTGCCATACCTTGATTTCCACTACCACTTGTAGTCATAACGGGCATTGCACAGCCACTCATTCTAGCATCACTTCCAGCTGCTGCAAAACTTGCTGCTTTATTCCTTACATCATTACCATAAAAACCATTGTCTATATGTTCTTGAATCACTTTACCAATATTTACACCATAGTTACCACTAAGACCTTCATAAGCAATTTTAGAATTTAAATCTATTACTTTATTCATAAGTGGTTCAATTTTTTCTAATTCTATAACTTTTGCTAATTCATAAATAAGTCGTACACTTAATTCTTCACGCTTTTTAAGTGGAGTATTAAAAACTTTATCATTACAAGGTTGTTGCAATAATATCTCTTCATTTCGTTTTATTTGAGTAATATTTGTATGTAAATGTTTTATTTGAACACTAGCACAAGTATCTTTTGCATGAAGCTCAACTTCAACAAAAAGTTTTGTTGGAGTATCTTCATGAATTACCTCTATATCTTTTTGTTTTATAAATTCTTTAACATCTTCCATCTGATCAAGCGTAATATCAGATATTACCATCAAGTCACGATTAGCATCACCATGCAATATTCCCATAACAGCAGAGACTTCAATCCCAACAAGTCCACCACTATTTGGTACTACTACACTTTTTACATTTTTGATAATATTACCTGAAGCTCTTATCACAACTCTTTGAATATTTTTATCATCAATTATTTGCATTGCTTTTGCTGCCGTATATGCTATAGCAATAGGCTCGGTACATCCTTGAGCAGGTACTACCTCTTCATGTAAAATTTCTAAAATATTTTCAATTTGTTGTGATGTAAATTTCATTATGATTTTCTATGTAAAATATATGGATTTCGTTGTGCTGTTGGCATTATTAGTGCATGTTGTATATTTACATGCTTAGGAGCATTTAAAACATATAAAATTAAATTTGATATATCTTTTGCTTTTAAAGGTTTATATCCAGCATATACTGCATCTGATTTATCTTTATCTCCATGAAATCTAACTTTTGAAAATTCAGTTTGTACTGCACCTGGAGCTATATTTGATACTCTTACATTTGTACCAACAAGATCAATATTCATAGCTTCTCCCAAAGTATGTACAGCGGCTTTTGTAGCACTATATACATTCCCTCCAGGATATGTCATAACTCCAGCAATACTACCAATATTTACTATATGCCCTGAGTTTTGACTTCTCATATATGGCATTACCATTTTACTTACATATAATAAGCCTTTGATATTGGTATCTATCATCTTCTCCCAATTATCAATAAGCCCTTCATCTAATTTTTCGATACCTAAGGCTAACCCCGCATTATTTATTAATATATCAATTTTTCTATTTTTTAACACTTTTTTTAATTTTTGCTCAACTACTTCTAGATCTCTTACATCAAAAGCCAAAACTTTTACATTAACATTATATTTTGCTAAATCTTTTTTAAATTCAACCAAAGAGCCTTTTCTTCTACCAGTAAGTATTAAATTAACACCTTTTTTTGCTAATTTTTTTGCACATGATTTTCCAATACCAGATGTTGCACCTGTTATTAGTGCTGTTTTATTTTTTAGGTTATTCATATTTATGCCTTTATAATATTTTATATTTAAATGCTTCTACAATAGTTACTTTTTCTAATTCTTTTATTCTTTTTTCTAAAGATTCTACAGTTTCATTGTTATTTATTTTTATAGATCTTTGTAAAATAATATCTCCATCATCATAATCTTGAGTAACATTATGAATCGTAACTCCACTATATGTCTCTTTTGAATTTATCACAGCTTCATGTACAAATCTTCCATACATACCTTTACCACCAAATTTTGGTAACAATGATGGATGAGCATTATATATTTTATATCTATGTATTAGTATCGTATCTATTTTTTTCATATATCCTGATAAAAAAATACAATCACATTCATATTTTTGCAAAGTATTTAGAATTATATTATTAATATTTTGATTTGGATATTTTTTTTCATTTATAATAAAGTTTGGGATTTGTCTATCTTGTGCTTTTTTAATAACTTTAGCACTAGTATTATTACTAATTACTACAGATATATTTGCATTTAATTGATTAGTACTTATTGCTTCATATATAGCATCAAAACCACTACCGTTATATGAAGCAAATATTGCTATATTTTTTATTTTCATTTACTAATTCTAATAGTATTTCTTCCACCGTTTTTCGCTTCATATAGTGCCATATCTGCACGCTTTAAAGTATCATAAATTGTTTTATCATTTTTTTCATCATATATAGATATACCTAAACTAACAGTTATAGTACAATTTATATCTTTATCTATTACCACATTTATATCCATGACACCTTTTTGTATTTTCTTTGCTACAATTAAGGCACCTTCAATATCTGTTTTTGGTAATATTACTAAAAATTCTTCTCCACCTAGTCTTAATAATATGTCACTAGGTCGTGTTAATTCTAATAATTTTGAAGATAATACTTTTAATACCTTGTCGCCAATATCATGTCCAAATTGATCATTTATTTTTTTAAAATAATCTACATCAATCTCAACCAATGAAAATATTTCTTTATATCTCTTACATGAAGCAATTAATAACGGAGATTCTTTTTCTAAAAATCGTCTATTATATAAATTTGTCAAGGGATCTACATTTATTTGATGTTCAAGTTTCTTTTGTATTTTTTTTCTAAGTTTTATCTCTTTATTTAGTTTACGATTATAATAAATAAAATATATCAATAATAATAATAAAGGAACTGCAATTTCAGCAATAAGTAGATAATCAATCTTTTTTGGGAATTTTACTGATACCCATTTATTGGATAATATAGTTTTTTCTTCTAGGGTAATATCTTTTAACCCTTTATTTAGAATAGATAATAAAGGAGAATATTTATCATCATCTCTTAACATCATCCTCACATCAAACTGCACTTGTGTAGTTCCTACTATTTTTAAGTTTGCCATACCTAGTTTAGTAATATTATAACTTAATACTGGTAATACATCTACTACAGCATCAACTTCACCTTTTGAAAGAAGAGTTAAGGCTTCATCTATATCTTTTGTTTCAATAAAATTTATTTTTGGATACTTTTTTAATAATATAGCTTTTGTACTATACCCTTTACCTACAGCTACTTTTTTATTTTCTAAATATGCTGTACTTGAAATAAATACTTTTTCTATAGTCGTAGCAATTGCTATTGGATAAGACAAATAAGGGATTGTAAATTTTCCATAATTTACTTTATCATCAGAGATACTAGTTGCTGGAGTTAAATCAGCTTGTTTAGTTTTAAGTGCAAAAACAACATCAGACCATTTTTCTAATTCACTACAGTGAATCTTCAGTCCTGTATGCTTTTTAATTAAATTTATATAATCTAATCCTAATCCATATAGATTATTATCTTCATCTTTAATATTAAATGGTGCCCATGTTGAGGTAGTAGTACATTGTACAATAGTAGTATCTATAAATTTTTGTTCTTCAGTCGTTAGTTTTACTTGAGAATATAATAATGAGTTAAATAAAATAAAAAATGTAAGGATTATTTTTTTCATACAGTGATAGTAACAAAATTTGTTTTAAATCTGTATAAAAGAGTAGTTTAGAAATATATCACAGGACTAATGCCTGTGATAAAGAGCACTTATTGTGCAGTTACGTTTTCGGCTTGAGGACCTTTTTGACCTTCACCAACTTCAAATGTAACCTTTTGACCTTCAGCAAGAGATACTCTTCCTGGTCCATTATGATTCACTTGTCTAAAATGTACAAACAAATCACTTTGTCCGTTTTCTTGTTGGATAAATCCGTAACCTTTTTCTTCATTGAACCATTTAACAGTTCCCTCTAGCAATGCTGCCATATTAATACCTTTGTTTTTATATACACTTCTAATAAAGCGGAGTCAAATATCAAGAGTTAAATCAAACTCTAGCCTTATTCTTCGTCGAACATATTGTACCATCAGTTTCATTTAATTAACTTTAAAAGAAGCTTATTTATTTTCTAAATGTACGATTTGTATCTCTTTTTGTTGTTTTTTTCGATTTTGCACCAGTTTTTGTAGGAACTTTCTTAATTTTTTTCCCTTTTTTTTCACTAAGAGATTTTTTTACTTGTTGTCTTTGTCTTGGTTGTCTATCTTTTAATTCAAATCCATCTATTACTTCTCTTTTGATACTAAGTCTTAAATGTCTTTCTATTTTTGTAAATCTATTATAATCTGATGTAGTAAGTAAAGTTATAACTTCACCTTTATTATTTGCACGTCCTGTTCTTCCTACTCGATGTGTAAAGTCATCTGTTGATTCTGGAAGCTCATAATTTATAACTAAAGGTAATTCTTTTATATCAATACCCCGTGCTGCTATATCTGTAGCTATAAGTACTTTTACTTTTTTTGATCTAAAATCTTTAATAGCTTTTACTCTATCTTTATATTCTATATCAGAGTGCATTGCAGCAACTTTAATTTTATTTGTTTTTAATATCTCAAATAATTCATTTGCAATATCTTTAGTATTTACAAATATCAAAATTTGATCATAAGTACTAGTCTTAATAATATAGCTTAAAAGATCATCTTTTCTTTTTTTATCCACTTTATAAGCTTTGTGATTTATAAGAGTTACTACATCTCTTCTACTAGAAACTTCAACACTTACTGGGTCAATTAAAAATTCTTTTGCAAGTTTTTTTATATTTTGTGAAATTGTTGCAGAAAACATCATAATTTGACGATTTTTTGAACATTGAGATATTAAAAACTCAATTTCACTAATAAATCCAAGTTCAAGCATAGTATCAGCTTCATCTAAAACTATTGTATTTACACTAGAAATATCAATTAAATCATCAGTAATGAACTCTTTTAATCTTCCAGGAGTAGCAACAATTATATCAATACCCGTTGCTAATTTTTCAAGTTGAATTGTTTTACTAATTCCACCTTGAATTTTTGTATGTCTTACTTTTAAATGCTTCCCATAATTTGATAAATTTTTTGATATTTGATCTACAAGTTCTCTTGTTGGAACTATTATAATAGTTCTTGGTATATGATTTTCAGGTTTCACAATTTTATTCATTTTATCAAGTATTGGTAATACAAATGCTGCAGTCTTTCCTGTACCAGACTTTGAAGCGGCAATTATATCTTTATTTTTTAAGACTAACGGTATTACTTTTTTCTGAATTTTTGTTGGATTGGGATAAGATTGTTCCTGTATCGCTTTTAATATTTGAGGATGTAAGTTTAGTTGTTCAAATGCTTTCATAATATATCCTTATGATTTTGGGCAAAAAAAAAGCTTCTTAAAAAAGAAGCTTTTCGAATTTTTATTATCAACTAACTACACAATGGTGCGGATGAGAGGACTTGAACCTCCACGCCGCGAAGCACCAGATCCTAAGTCTGGCGTGTATACCAATTTCACCACATCCGCATAAATGTAGTTAATTGATAATAAAAGTGGTACTCCCAGCACGATTCGAACGTGCGACCTACGCCTTAGAAGGGCGTTGCTCTATCCAGCTGAGCTATGGAAGCATCTATATAAACTTAAAATGGGGTAAGTGATGGGGATCGAACCCACGACCTTCTGAACCACAACCAGACGCTCTAACCAACTGAGCTACACCTACCATGATGTTAAGTTTATATAACATTAATATTTTAAATGGTCGGAGCGAGAGGGTTCGAACCTCCGACCCCCTGGTCCCAAACCAGGTGCGCTACCAGGCTGCGCTACGCTCCGACATACATCACTTTACGAAAAGTGGACGGAATTATACACTAAATTTATAAATATGTCAAGAGTATTTAATACAATTTTAGAAATTTTCTAAAATTGTATTAATCCATCTACTGGTGAAGATGCTGTTGCATAAGGTTTTTTAGGAATTCTTCCTGCTTTATAACTCATTCTTCCAGCAATTACAGCATGTTTAAATGCCTCAGCCATTTGCATTGGATTTTGAGCTTGTGCAATAGCAGTATTTGCTAAAATTCCTTCAGCTCCAAGTTCCATAGCAGCTGCTGCATCACTTGCACAGCCAAGCCCAGCATCTACAATTACTGGTACGCTTACTGCATCTTTTATAAATGCAATATTATATGGATTTTGAATCCCAAGTCCAGATCCAATAGGAGCAGCCAATGGCATAATAGCATCAGCTCCTGCATCTTCAAGTTTTTTTGCAATTATTGGATCATCACTAGTATAAGCCATAATTGTAAAACCATCTTTTTTAAGTACTTCACACGCTTTTATAGTTTCTATTACATCTGGATATAAAGTTTTAGCCGCATCTCCAATTACTTCAAGTTTGATTATATCAATACCAGTTGCTTCTCTCATTAGTCTAAATGTTGTTATTGCTTCTTCAGCCGTAAAACACCCTGCACTATTTGGAAGAAGTTTAATATTTGTATCTTTAAAATAATCAAGTAAATTTTCCTCATTTGGATTTGTAATATTTACCCTTCTGATTGCAACAGTAATAAGTTCACTACCACTTACAAGAGTTGCATCTTTTGTTGTTTGGAAGCTATCATATTTTCCACTTCCAACAATCAATCTTGAGTTAAACTCATATTTTCCTATTTTTAATATATTATCATTCATACAATAACCTTTATATTTTATTTTATTTTATTTTATTTTATTTTTGCAAATAATAGCGATTTATTCTTTAATTTTACTTTTAATTTTTTAGTACTTTTATCTGCTCAATCAAATCTTGTGGTAACATAGAGTAATTATTTTTATCATAATTCATTGATGCCAAACTATGCGCCAAACTTGCACTAATAGTTGCATCTAAACAATCATAACCTTGAGAAAGAAGTGATCCAATCAATCCACTTAAAACATCTCCACTTCCACCTTGAGATAATACAGGTGTACCAAAGCTGTTTATATAAATTCTATTTTTATAAGATATCAGTGTATTTGCACCTTTTAAAAGTAATACAATATTTGGATATTTTTTTGTAAATTGTTCTACATAATAAAATCTATTTTCTTGACATTCTTGCACACTAATTTTCCCTAATCCTGCTATTTCATACAATGTACAAAACTCTTTTGGATGTGGAGTTAATACACAGTTTTCTTGATCTAATACCTCTTTTATCTTCTCATCACTCAATAGATCTGCATCTATAATTTTTGGTAAATCAATATTTAAAATATCTTTTATTTCCGATTCATCATGATTACCAAGCCCCATACCAATAGCTATAGCAGTAGCATTTGAAGATATCTTATGTCCTTGCATAATATGATAAGGAAGTTCTAACTCTTTATGTCCAATTGCACTTACAAGCCCCACTCCAAATGAAAAAGCAGAATCTGCACAAAGCATACCAGCACCTATTTTTTCACCAAATATTACATTTAGATGTCCAAATTCACCTTTATGAGAACAAAGTTTTTTTCTAGTTGGAAGCTTCATATCAGATCTTTCAAGAAAATATATATCACTTGGTATCTCATAATTTGATCTACTAATACCTAGATTTGCTACTTGAATTTTTCCTACAAAATCTTTAGCACTATCACTAAAAAGTGAAGTTTTAAGTGCCCCCATAGTAATAGTCAAATCTGCTTTAAAACAGATACTTTCTATAACTCCTTGTTTATTTATTCCAGAAGGGATATCACAGCTTAATTTAAATGCATCTATATTGTTTAAAATTTTAATTATATCAATACTTAAATCATCTAAAGCTCTATTTAATCCACTTCCAAACAAACAATCAACGACAATATCTACATCATCAAAAAAACTCTCACTAAGTTCAAGTTCAACTGCTTTTGCTCTATCATATTGTAAAATTGCCATTGGTGATTTAACTCCAAAAGGGATATACATATTTATTAAATAATCATCTTTTAACTGCCGTGCAAGAGTTATACCATCTGCACCATTATTTCCAGCTCCACATGCAATTAATATTTTAGATCCTGGCTCAAAGTTTTGATATATATATTGAGCCATAGAAGTTGCAGCATGTTCCATAAGAATATCTTCACTTAAACCAAACTGCTTATAACATCTTTTATCTAAACTGTTTACCTCTTTATAAACATTTTGCATAATCTAGCCTTTATTTTTAAATTTCCAACCATCTTTTTGAAGTATATCTTTGATTTTATCTTTTACATCACCTTGAAGTTCTATCCACTCATCTTTTATAGATCCACCACATGCTAATTTTGTTTTTAAAAGTTTTAATACAGCTTTTTTCTCTTTATCGCTCATATAAAATCTTCCAACCAAAGTCACTGGCTTACCTTTTCTTTTCTCAAAAGTAAATACTAGCTGATGTTCATTTTTCCCAATCTTTTCAAAAGATGTTTTTGGCTCTTTTAATTTTTTACTAGCCCAGCTTTCCCCTTCAAGTTTTGCACCTATATCAAACATTTTAATACCCTTTTACTCTTGTTTGTACATCTATATTTTCAATAGATGTAAAATCCTCATTTTTATATTGCTCAAGTGCTATTCTTCCTATCATTGCAGCATTATCACTACAATATTGCAAAGGTGCCAAAAGTAATTCACAATCATTTTTACTACAAAGTTGTTCAATTTGTTCTCTAAGCTCTATATTTGCACTAGCTCCACCAACAATTGCAAATCTTTTTACTTGATTTGTGGCAAAATATTTTTTCGTTTTTTGCATAATATGTGCAACTGCACTTTTTTGAAATGATGCACAAATATTTGCTTTTGTCTGCTCATCTAAAACTTCTACTTTTTCTATAGCCATACGAACTGCATTTTTAAGTCCACTATAACTAAATGCAATTTTTGGTGACTGTCTAAGAGGCACGGGGAAATCATAAGCACTACTATCCCCTTTTTGTGAATACTCTTGAACAATTGGACCACCTGGATATCCAAGACCCAACATCTTTGCAACCTTGTCAAAACTTTCACCAAAACTATCATCCATAGTTGTGGCAATTATTTTCATATTATCTAAAGATTTTACATCTATTAGCTGAGTATGTCCACCTGAAACCAATAATACCAAACAAGGAAGTTGCTCCTCTTGTTCTAAAAAAAGTGAGTATATATGCCCTTTTAGATGATTTACACTAATTAATGGAATATTAAGAGTTATACTTAAAGCTTTTGCCATAGTCAACCCCTCCATTAAAGTTACTGATAATCCAGGATGAGTAGTAATGGCAATAGCTTTTAATTTAGGAAAATACTCTTTGCATTGTTTTAAAATATTTGGTAAAGCTTGGGCATGAAGTCTTGCAGCCAATTCAGGAACTACTCCACCATAAATACTATGCTCTTTCTCTTGAGATATTTTTTTATGAAATAGTATTTTTTTTGTTTTAATATCTGTAATAGCTATAGAACTATCATCACAACTAGATTCAATACTTAATATCATTAGTCGTCTTCCCTTTGTATCCACTCAACTGCACAACTAAGCTCACCATATCCACTATCGGTATTTATATGTCCGGCATCTTCAAGTATTTTTAATCCTATATTTAATTTTTGAGATAGATCTATTGCCTCTTGTATATTTATGTAAATATCATTATCACTACATACCATTATTTGCTCTTTGGCTCTTAAATCTTTTGGTATAGGATAAGGGAAAAAACTTTTTACCTCAGCAATATCAAGATTATTTCTAGTAGGTGCTACAAGCATTAATTTATCAATTTGCTTTATATTATATTTTTCTACAAGATGAAACCAAACAATATTTGCCAAAGAGTGACATATCACCATATCTGGCTTAAAATGATTTATCTCTTTATATACAAAATCCAGCCATTCATCAAATACTGGCATATCTTTGTTTGGTAAAGCAGGAAATGAGACTGTATAGTTTTTCTCTATTAGTTTAGTAGCCACCCATGCTTGCCAATGTGGATAATCACTTCCTCCCCAACCATGAAGAATTAAAACTTTTTTACTCATTAAAATTCCCTTACACATCTTACATTTTTAAGTTTATGCTTATTATCATAATATGGAGTACCACTTAAAAAATGCATATAATCAGCATAAAACCACAGAGTTCTCCACTTTACATTGTTTGACCAATATCCCATAGGCGCACTATATTTAAAAGCTTTATTTATATATGTAGGATGATTATTTTTATCGACTATTGTTTTAAACTCTTCAATACTTGGTAATCTCCATCCACTTAATCCTGCTAATTTTAATTTTGCACAATATTGGGCTGCATCGGCTTGTGATTTTTTTAATACAACGACATCTTTTGTATCCATCCACATTAGTTTATCTTGTGAAGATATTACAATTTCTCTTCCATTGTCTCGTCTCATTGATTGTGCATTTAGAATTTGTATTAAAAATACAACTATTAGTACTATTTTCATTTTAATTTTCCAATATGAAATTTGCCACGGCTAAGTCTATCTACACATTTATCATCCAATGTTTCTATACTTAATTCGTAATCTTGATCAAATACCAATGCTACTAATCTCTTTTGAGAAGTAACCGTTGTATCACTATGCTCTTTCCATTGCTTTAGTTTCTCTTCATAAACTTCAACAACCTCTTTTTCATACATACTTCTTGAATATAAAAGATAAGCAATAATAGCTCCTAATATAGCAAGAGGAATCAACATATCAATTTGCACAATATCTCCTTACCTCATCATCAATCATATAAATATCTTCTATATTTTTTGCATGACTATTATGAAATTTATTTACTGCATCAAGTGTGATTCTACTAATATCCAAAAATCCAATTTTACTATCTAAAAATTTTGATACAGCTATTTCATTTGCAGCATTTACAACTACACCTAAATGAGCGTTATTCAATAACTCATCTTTTATATCCCAAATAGGATATCTTTTAGAATCTATTTTTTTGAACTCCAAAGAGCCAACTTCAAGTAAGTCTACATGATTTAATATATTTTCATCAACTTTATTTCTTAAAGCATATGCTATAGGAAGCTGCATAGAAGCATTTGCAATATGAGCTGTTGTACTTCCATCACTAAAGTTTATCATAGCATGAATTAAGGATTTTGTTTCAATAATAGCATCCACTTTTGTTGTATCAAATAACCATCTTGCCTCTATAAGTTCAAAAAGTTTATTTGTCATAGTTGCACTATCTATTGTAATTTTATTACCCATTGACCAGTTTGGATGATTTAGGGCATCTTTTATACTTACATTTTTTAGTTGTTCTAATGGCGTATCTCTAAAACTTCCACCACTTGCTGTGATTGTCATACTATCAATTTTTCTATCTTGTAGTAAATACCATAAGCCAAAATGTTCACTATCTATTGGCTGAATATATGACTTATCTATAAATTCCCCAGCAACTACTAGTGATTCTTTATTTGCTAAAGCAACTTTCTTACCACATTTTATAGCTTCTAATGTAGGAGAAAGTCCTAAAAAACCTACAAGTGCATTTACTACTAGGTCACTCTGACTCTCTTTTATAGCTTCAATAATAGCACTAGATCCTGCTTTAACATCTGTATGATTTACTTTTGGTATATCATTTTGATTTGCAATTACTACAACTCTTGGTTTAAACTGTTCAATCTGTTTATTTAAAAGTTCTATATTGTTTCCTGCAACCAATACATCAATATTGATTTGATATTTTTGTGCAATTATTAAAGTATTAACTCCTATAGAGCCAGTTGAACCAAGTACTATCAAATAAACATCCTTAATAGTATAAACATAATAACTGCTCCAAATAAAAACCCATCAGTTCTATCTAAAATACCACCATGTCCAGGCAGTATATTTCCGCTATCTTTTACCCCTGCTTCTCTTTTTAGATAACTTTCAAATAGATCCCCAAATACTGAAGATATAGATACAACAACACTAATTAAAATAGCTCCCCAAATAGAAACTTCATCTATAGCAAAAATAATACCAAATATAGTAGAAGCTATAACTCCACCAGCAACACCTTCAAGTGTTTTTTTAGGACTTGTTGGACAAAAAGGAGTTTTTCCTATATTTCTTCCTGTAAAATATGCTCCAATATCAGCTCCAGCTACAATCACAATAAGCCACAATAAACTCAACATCCCAAAATCTACATATAAAGCAAACATAAATAAAAATGATGCGGTAGGGTAAATCAAAGGTAAAAACAATTTTTTATCAATAGATTTTGAATACGCTAAAACTGAAGCCATGATAATAAGCGCAATAAAGATCAAATCTTGAGGATTTGGAAGTACATAAGCACTAAGCCATAATGCACCACTATAATAATATATCCTATCATCATCTATTTGAAATAAATTCATACTCTCACTAATAGCTATAGTTAAAAGTATTCCTAGTGTTACCCACGTTATAAAATACGAATCTATAAATCCAATTATCAATAAAGATACTGCTAAAATTAAACCTGTCTTTATACGCACTGAACTATCACTTATAATATCAAAAAACTTATTTGATTTTTGTTCCATTTTTTACCTTAAATTAAATATTGTATTATTTTACCATTTTTATATAAATGTGTCGATTAAACACTAATATTTATGGTCTGATAAGGGTTATACAATACATTTGCCCTATTTTGTATATCTACATTTCTTCTTTGAGTATAATCAACCAAATAGTTTCCACTATGCTGTACAGAAAACTTTGCACATATCGTTGCAGCTTTTTGAATTACATCATCTGGAAGAGTTTTTTTACTATTTACAACTATTACATGACTAGAGTGTCTATCTTTTAGATGAAACCAAAAATCACTTGCTTTTGAATTTTGAAGAAGATATATATTTTCTCTCTCATCTCGACCAAGCATAATTTTATACCCTTGAAAAAAGAAGCTTTGATATGGTTGTGCTTTTTTTGTTTTTTTCTGATTTTTTTGTTTTTTGGGAAAATAAAATTCTATCTCATCAATACTATTTAATTCCTCAATTACTTTTATCATCTTTTGTGTAAATTCAAGTTTATTATCAAGATTTTGTTTCTCTTGATATTGATTTAATGCTTTTTGTTTTAGTTTTTTTGCTTTATCAAATAAGATATTAGTATATTGTTTTACACTATATTTTTGAGGTTCCAGTTTTATATTTACAATATTTCCTTGAAAATCAATTAACTCAACCTCTTGATCATAATTATTTATAGTATGTAAATTTGCCAAAAGTAAAGTTGCCTTTTCATATAGCTCTTGTGATTTTTCTTCTAAAAGCTCTTTTGATTCAAGATTATCTAAAATCTTAGAAATCTTTTTTTGATCTTTTTTTAATAGATTTATTTTTTGTTTTTTAAGTTGCTCTATTATTTGATATTGCTTTTGTTCATAAACTTCATATAACAATTTATCAATATCTTCAATTTCTTGCATTTTTGGGACAAATGGTGCTTTAGGAATATCTTCTAGATAATGCCCTACTTTTACAATTCGACTTGATACATCAGAATCTACATGACGTAAAGCATCTAAAACAATTCTATTTTCATCTAATATTATAATATTTGTATGTTTACCTGTAAATTCTAGTTGAAGTGTTGTTTTCAAACTTTTATATGATGATTTACTCAATACATCAATATTAATTATCTTATCATCTTGATATAAATAAACTTTTTGAATAGTTGCTTGAATAAATCTTTTTTTCAATAATACATCAAATGGAGCATTAAAATCTTTGTATGCACTACTTTGAGTATCTTTTTTATATACTGAAGCATCACCTTTTGCCATATCAAAATAATATATAGCTCTATCATTAAACTCTATTTGTATAGTATTATTATCAACCCTTTTTATATGTTTGACATGAGTATAGCTATTTAGTTTTTTAACTAACTCTTTTAGTATATAGTATTTCATTTAATCCCTGTTATATAATTTAAAGTTAATAGTAACATAAATTTCAGTAAAGTTTTATTTTGATGTGCTATAATTTTTCTCAAATAAATTCAAGGAGAACGGATGAAAAAATTATTAGGAATAATTGCAGCAGCTGGATTAATGTTAGCATTAAGTACAACTGCAGCAAGTGCAGATGTAACAAAAGGTCAAAAACTTTATTCTAAAAAGTTAAAAAAAGCTTGTGGATTCACAGGAGCTAAAATGGCAGCTAAACATTCACAAGATGAGTGGGAAACTATTCAAGAAGATGGTAAATTAGCTGATGAAATTATGAAACTTTGTCCAAAAGTTAAAAAAGTAAAAGAAAAATATATCCCTCATTACTACGATTTCTTTAAAGAGTACGCTAATGATTCAGGAAATGTTCCTTCTTGTTAATCTTTTAAAAGTTTGACAATAATAAAAAAGGGGATGGCAAATTGCCATCCCCTTTTTTTATCTAAATTATATATTTATAATTACAAATCTTCATTTGCAGTTACAACACATTTTTTACCTTTTTCACAAACTACATTTGCATCAAAGATTAAAACATTTTTTGCTACATCATCTTCTAAGATATTTCTAGCATCAGTTGATTGCATACCTGTATTACAGTAAAATACAATTAATTTATTTTTAGGGAATTTTGTATAATCAATACTCTCTTTTGGTTTTGATTGAAATGGAACATTTATAGCACCAGGAAGTGATCCCTCTTTAAATTGAGATGGTTTTCTTACATCAACTAGTTGAATATTAGCTGGAATTTTTCCTTCATTTACAAGTTGTGCAAACCAAAATTGATCAATCATACCATCAGCAGCTGATTCTCCACCTAAATGAACTTTTGCTCCATTTATTGTAATAAGTGGGTTTTTTGGTTTATATGGACCTTTTTTCTCCTCTTTACACTCTTTTACTAAAGACATTAAAGGAAGTTTTTCTTTTTTCCATTCTGGATATCCACCTTTGTATACATATACTCTGTTGTATCCATCTGCCATTAATTTTCTTGCTAATTTATCAGATTCTTCACATTTGATACCATTACAAAATGTAACAATTTTTGCATGCTTGTCAATAGGTAACCATTTTTTAAAGTTTTTATACTTTTTTGTTGGCATATGTACTGCAGCCATAATTGTACCTTTTTGGTATAATTTAAACCCTCTTGCATCTAAAAACAATGCGCTTTTAGCATTGAACATCCCTTTTGCTTTTTTTAGTGGGATGATATTTAAATCCTCACTAGCATTTGCTACTCCTATAAATAAAGCTATACTTAGCATTATTTTGATAAGTTTTTTCATCTATTCTCCTTTTTTAATGTGTAGCAGATATGTTATCTATTTTTTACTTAAATTATAATTATAATAAGTTTGCATTATATAAGTAAATCTAATAATTGTTTAAGTTGGTTTTCAATAAAATGTAATGGAAATGCAACAAATCCAAATATAAGGAAAAGAAATACTATGCTAAAGAAAACATTGATTACATTGTCTACTATTGCAGCATTACATACAAGTAGTTTTGCAGCAAAGATTACACACGATGATATGATGCAACAAATACAGATGCTTAAAGCTCAAATTGCAGCACTAGAAAGTAAAATAAATCAAAATGCTGATAATTTACAAGCGACAACAGCTGCTGTTGAAGAGAGTAAGACACTTTTAGGAACACTTAAAAGTGACGATAAAATTGAAAAACGATTAAAAAAAGTTGAAAAAAAACTTGCTAAAACAAATAAAAAGTTAAATATTGTAAAAGCACATGATGCATCAGATAATATTAAATGGAATGTTGATATGAGAACATCAATGGATTCTATTAAATACACACATGCTAGTGGAGCAAAATCTGAAAATAGTTCATTTCTTACAAATAGATTGTGGTTAGATATGGGTTATGCACCTAGTGATAATATGTTATTTAAAGGTAGATTGTCTTACAACAAAGCATTTGGGGATACAGCAAATCATTCTCAAGCTAATACAAACCCAGGTTATGCTAATTTTGATTGGGTAACTAATGAAAATGCAACTGATAACACTCTAAAATTAAAAGAGGCTTATTGGTTATATATGAATGATACTTTTCTTGGTACCAACATGGCATGGACTGCATCTGTTGGAAGAAGACCATCTACAGATGGTTTAGGTATAAACTTTAGAGAAGATCAAAAAAGAAAATCTGCTTTAGCTCATACAGTTAATGTAGAGTTTGATGGAGCAAGCTTTAAATGGAGCTTAGATGAAGTTACTCCTCTTACAGGATCTTGGATTAAACTTTGTATGGGAAGAGGTTTGACAAATGCTATAGGAAGATTCTCTCAAAGTGGTGCAGATTATACTAAAGACCAAACTGAAGCAAATAATATAGATATGACTGGATTCATCTTTGTACCTTATGATGATGGACAATACTCTATTCATACAAATTATGCAAGAGCTACAAACCTTATAGGTTTTGATATGGCAGATATTATGACATATATGGGTGGAGGTGCAGCACCATCTTTCAAAGATCAAGGTGATCTAGATCTTATCACAGGTATGATAAAAATAGATGGAATTGGAAATGAAATTAATGATTTCTTAGATGAAACTACTTTTTTTGCTAGTTTTGCACAATCTAAAACAAACCCAGCAAATGGAAAAGCTATGCTTGGAAGTATGAAAAGTGAAACAGGACACTCTACATGGTTAGGAGTTCAATTCCCTTGTTTATTGACTGATGATGGAAGAATTGGTATTGAATGGAATAAAGGTAGTAAATACTGGAGACCTGTAACTTATGCTGAAGATACTATGATTGGATCTAAAATTGCCGCTCGTGGTACAGCTTGGGAAGTTTACTATAACAAACCTATCACAAAAGCATTAAGTGCGTCACTTAGATATACACATATTAAATATGACTACACTGGTTCAAATAGTTTCTTTGGAGCAGATGGAGCACCAATGACAATGGGACAAGCTTTAGCAGCGGGTCAAGATCCTGTTGAAAAAGCTAGTGATATTAGAGCATACATTAGATATAGATTCTAATAAAACTTTTTATATTTATCAAAAGGTTACCATTTTTATGGTAACCTTTTTTTATGCAAACTATTCTTTTATCATTTATATTATATTTTCAAAACTTTTTTATCACTTATATATCTGATATATATTTTGAGCCAAATATATATGAATATTTACTTATTCTTACACTTTTAATTTTTATACAAACATTTAGACACAAAACTTTATTTTTAATTATTTGGCAATCTATATACTTCATAGAGTTTTTATTTATAAGTTATTTTAACTCTACCATAAAATCATATGATATTAAACTATTTTTTACTCATATAGATGAAACATTTAGCTCTATAATAGGGCTATACAGTACTTTTATATTCACTATTGTTTTTTCTGCGGTTATATTTATATTAATACTTATTTTAAAAAAGACTATCTATATATCAAAATCATTTCTTGTTCTAATTATTATAATATTAATATTCCTTCAACCAAAAAATCAAAATGATCTATCATTAAATTTTATTCAGAATATATTTAATATTACTCTTAAAAATCAAAATATTATAAAAAATAATAAACAATTAAAACCATTAAAAGAGATAACAAATAATTTGAATATAATATTGGTTATTGGCGAAAGTATGAGGTATAAAAATCTATCTTTATTTGGATATGAAAAAAATACAACCTTAGAACTTAACAAATATAAAACAGAACTTTTTTATAAAACAATTTACAGTGGTGCAACAAATACAGATGTAAGTATCCCATTATTACTAAATGGTGCTACACAATTTGATCAAATTGATTTATCAAATAACCTTTTTACTCTTGCATTAAACAACAATTTCAAAACTTCATTTATATCTACACAATCTAATAAATCACTACAATATATAAAACCGTATTTAGGAAATAATATACAAAATTTTAACATATTAGGCACAAAATTAGATGATGATTTAATTAAATACTATTCTACTATAGATATTAAAAATGGTAACCATTTTACAGTTTTGAATATGACAGGACAACACTCCCCATATACATACTATCCAGATAAATTTAATCTATTTAAAGGTGATTCAATAGAAGAAAAATACAATAATACAGTTCTATATAGTGATTTTATGCTTGCTAGTCTTATTAAAAAAATCAAAAAACAATATAGCCCCACAATCTTTATTTTTACTAGTGACCATGGTGAACTAATAGGACAAAATAATCAATATGGGCATAATAGATTTAATAAAGACATATATACAGTACCTCTTATTATATATACTAAAAATATCAATATACCAAAAGCTGTACTAAATAAAATACACACTCATAAAGATATATATAGTTTATTAAAATATTTTTTGGGATATAGTAATACAATTGATTTTTGTTCATCACCATATCAAGTAAATGGTACGATGCAAACAGGCGAAGATGGCTTTATATTCGTAGATTAAGTTAATATTTAATCATATTGTGTTAGTATTTCAATCCAATTTTAAGTGCGTCTGTGGCTTAACTGGATATAGCACTGGGTTTCGGCCCCGGTGGTTGCGGG
>CAZAOJ010000033.1:9021-23213 GCA_964486745.1 uncultured Arcobacteraceae bacterium | reverse complement strand
TTCTACAATCTTCTTAGCAGCTTCTCTACCATCAAATGCAGCAGTTACAGCAAGGTCTGCACCTCTTACACTATCTCCACCAGAATAAATTTTAGGGTTTGAAGTTTGATAATTTTCATTTACTATTATTCCATTCCATTTATCAAGTTCAAGGTTAGCATCTTTTATAAAGTTTGGAACTTCTGGATCAAATCCAAGTGCATAGATAATCACATCTGCATCTTCAAGATATTCACTACCTTCATTTATCTCTACTTTTTGTCTTCCTGATTCATCTGGATCACTCATTGTAGTAGTAAGAAGTTCAACTGCAACAGCAACATCACCCTCTTTTTTGATAGATTTTGGACTTACATTAAATACAAATTCTACACCCTCTTCTTTTGCATTTGCAACCTCTTTTTTAGATCCAGGCATATTTGCTTCATCTCGTCTATAAAGACATTTTACACTTGAAGCTTGTTCTCTAACACTTGTTCTTACACAGTCCATAGCAGTATCTCCACCACCAATAACTACAACTTTTTTACCTTTTACATCTATAAGGTTATCAACTTTTTCACCAAAATTTCTTTGTTGAATTTTTGTTAAGAACTCCATAGCAAGATGTACATTTGAAGCATCTTCACCATCAAGCCCAGCATATCTTCCTTTTGTAGATCCAATACCTACAAATACTGCATCAAAATCATTTTCAAGCTCTTCAAAAGATTTATCTTTTCCTATTTCGCAGTTTAGTTCAAGCTTCATACCAGCTTCAATCAAAAGATCGATTCTTCTTTGAACTTTATCTTTATCAAGTTTAAATCCAGGTATCCCATAAGTAAAAAGTCCACCAGCACGTGCTGCTCTTTCATACATAGTCACTTCAACACCAGCTCGAAGTAAAAATGTAGCTGCAGAAATTCCAGCAGGTCCACTTCCTACAATAGCTACTGATTTACCAAGTTTTGTTGTAGCAAATTTTGGTTTATATCCAAGATCAAAAGCATTTTCAGTAATATGTGTCTCAATACTTCCAATTGCAATAGCTCCATGACCATCATTTAAACTACAATCTCCCTCACAAAGTACATCATGAGGACAAATTTTTCCTAATATCTCAGGGAAAGGTGAAGTCTCATTTGAAAGTGCAAATGCAAGCTCTAAATCTTTTGTCGCTACACTTTTAAGCCATGCAGGAATAAAATTATGCAATGGACATTTTGTATGACAGTATGGATCACCACACTGCATACAACGATCAGCTTGTTCACTTGCTTGTTTATGTCCTACAACCTCATATACTTCATCAAAATCCTTGATTCGCTGCATTACATCACGCTTATTAGGGTTTAGTCTATCTATTTTTGTATAACTTAACATATTAATCTCCCTGATCCGGATTTAGTGGTAAAATTGTCATATTTTTAGGTTTTACCATCCAAAAATTTCTTATTTCTGCTCTAAAATTATCTAATATTTCCATAGCTTTTTTACTTTGTGTTTCTTGAATGTAATCTTGAAGTTGTTTTTTCAAGAATAATCTTTCTCGTTCAGTATCATCTGTATCAATTCTAATAGCTTCTATTAATTCTTGATTCATTTTATCTATAAATTGTTTTTCTTGATCATAAACAAAAGATAATCCACCAGTCATACCTGCACCAAAGTTAATTCCTGTTTTACCAAGAATCACTACAATACCACCTGTCATATATTCACAAGCACTATCTCCAGTACCCTCAACTATTGCAGTACATCCAGAGTTTCTTACTGCAAATCTCTCCCCAACAGCTGCTCTTACATATAGTTTACCACCTGTTGCTCCATAAAGACATGTATTTCCAGCTCCACCGAAGCTTTCACCTTGATGTTCTGGAGTGATAATTATTTTACCACCATTCATACCTTTACCTACATAGTCATTTCCTACACCATTTAAGTATAGATTCATCCCCTTACTTAAAAGTGTACCAAATGATTGACCAGCCACTCCAGTAAGGTTTATATTAATAGAATTTTCAGGTAATCCTTCATCTCCATAATATTTAGCAATCTCTCCAGAGATCAATGTACCAAAACTTCTATGTAAATTCTCAATTTTTTCATTTAAAGTTATAGGATGTTTTGGGTTTTCTATAGTTGGATGTACTTTTTTAAGTAATCCTCTTTCAAAAAGATTTTTATCAAAAGGTTTATTATAGTCTTTTTGACAAGTATCAACACCATCTATTCTTCTTAATACATTTTGGAAATCAAATTTTTGTGCAAATTCATCATCAATCACTTTTAATAAATCACTTCTTCCTACAATCTCTTCAATTGATGAGTATCCTAATTTTGCCAAGATCTCTCTTACATCTTTTGCTACAAATTCAAAATATGATATAAGTCTTTCAACAGTACCTGTAAAATGATCTCTTAATTTTTCATCTTGAGTTGCAACACCTACACTACATTTGTTTGTATGACAGATTCTAAGAATTTTACATCCAAGAAGAGTAAGAGCAGCCGTACCAAATGCATAAGATTCAGCACCAAGCATTGCAGCTTTTACTACATCTAGTCCAGTTTTTAGTCCACCATCAGTTTGTACATGTACAAACTCTCTTAAATGATTAGCTTTTAAAGCATTGTGAGCTTCAGATAGACCTAATTCCCAAGCATTACCAGTGTGTTTGATTGATGTAAGAGGTGCAGCACCTGTACCACCATCAGCTCCAGAAATAATAATCTTATCTGCATAAGCTTTTGCAACACCAGCTGCAATTGTTCCAACACCAATAGTTGATACAAGTTTAACCGCAATTTTTGCTTTTGGATTTACTTGTTTTAAATCAAAAATTAACTGAGATAGATCTTCAATAGAATAAATATCATGATGTGGAGGTGGTGAAATAAGTGTAACTCCAGCAACAGTATGTCTAAGTGAAGCAATAAGAGGTGTTACTTTATGACCTGGCAATTGTCCACCTTCACCTGGTTTTGCACCTTGAGCTACTTTGATTTGAATCTCTTCAGCTGAATTTAAAAATCCAGGAGTAACACCAAATCTACCTGATGCTACTTGCTTAATTTTTGAGTTTTTAAGAGTATTAAATCTTGCTGGATCTTCTCCACCCTCACCTGAGTTACTTTGAGCTCCAATAGAGTTCATAGCAACAGCGATTGCTTCATGAGCTTCAGGTGAAATAGAACCACAACTCATAGCAGCAGCTGCGAATCTTTTGTAAATAGAATCAATAGATTCAACTTCATCTATACTTATTGATTCTCTATCAGAATTAAATTCAAAGAAATCTCGTATAAATTTATTTTTTCTATTGTTTACCAACTCTTTTAAGCTATCAAAATCACTTGTTTTTTCTTGATTTGTAGCATTTTTATTATGCATTGCATTTGTAGTTTTTGGACCATAATCATGATACTCACCACCATCAATATATTTATAAAATCCACCAAGATCAAGAGGAAATACATGACCTTCTTGATAATATGCATTAAAATGTAGTTTTTCTATTCTTTTTTCAATATCTTCATAAGTAAGCCCTGATAAATCACTTTGACTCATCTCAAAACAATCTTCAACAATCTCATCATCTAAACCAAGTACATCAAATAATCCAGAGTTTCTATAACTAGCAATTGTAGCAATACCCATTTTTGACATAATTTTAAGTAGTCCTGAGTTCAATGCTTTTTGAGTATTTTTTAGTTTATCTTGTAATTGGTATTTTGTAAGATCTCTTCTTGCATACATATCAAGTACTGATGCATAAAGCATATATGGATAAAGCGCAGTTGCACCATAAGCGATCATCACTGCAGCCATATGAGGATCATAAATCTCTCCACTTACACAAATAATAGATACAAAGTGTCTAATATTTGCTTTTAGAAGTTGTTGATTTAAATATCCAACTGCCATAGCCATTGGGATAAGTTTATTATCTTTAGAGATATCTCTATCATCAAGTATAATAATACCAACATTATCATTTTTAACTGCATCTACAACATTGTCTAATAAAGTTTTTAATGCAGATTTTAAATCATTTGTATAAGTAGTACTAAAAGTTTTATTTTTAAAATATGGATCAAATCTTGGACTTTTTTCATCTCCAAAAGATACTAATACATCCATTTTCTCTTGCATAAGTATTGGTGAACTTGTTTTTAATCTTTTTGCATATGATGATTTTTCATCTAAAATATTATGAACTTTACCAAATCCAGTATTTAAACTCATTACAACTTTTTCTCTATATGGGTCAATAGGAGGATTTGTAACTTGTGCAAATTTTTGTCTAAAGAAATCTGTAAAATTTCTATTTACTTGTGAAAAACAAGCAAGCGGAGTATCATCACCCATAGAACCAACTGGTTCTTTACCATCATTTGCCATTGGTTCTATCATCTGATCTATTGTCTCAAATGTGATATTAAAATATCTTTGTCTTTGAACCAAATCAGAAAATTTATAATCATCATATTCTAAATATGTATCATCTACATACTCTTGTAAGTATTCTAAATCTCCACTTAGCCATTTTGAATAATTTTGAGTAGAACTTAAATATTCATTGATATCTTCTTCTTTAAGTACTTTTCCATGCTTTAGATCAACTCCAAGCATTTGACCACTTTGAAGTCTTCCTCTTTCTAAGATATTATCTTCATCAATATGAACAGTTCCATACTCACTAGTCATAAATAATTTTCTATCTTTTGTAATTACATATTTTGATGGTCTTAAACCATTTCTATCAATCAAACATCCAATATATCTACCATCTGTAAGTGAAACAGCTGCAGGTCCATCCCATGCTTCCATTGCTGTTGCTGTATACTCATAAAATGCTCTAAGATTAGAATCCATATGTGGAGCATTTTGCCAAGGTGCAGGCACAAGTGCCCGTGCAGCTTTAAAAAAGTCCATACCATTTACAATTAAAAATTCAAACATATTATCTAAACTAGCACTATCACTACTTGCAGGTTGAAGTATTGGTAATATTCTACTTATCTCTTCATCTGTAAATACTTCTGATTTAATTTGTTCTGATTTAATAGCTACATTAAATCTATTTGCTTCTACTGAGTTTATCTCACCATTATGTGCTATAGATCTAAAAGGCTGTGCCAATCTCCACTGAGGTAGTGTATTTGTTGAAAATCTTTGATGAAAAAGCGCAAAAGATATTTTGAAAGATGGATTATCTAAATCAAGATAAAACTCTTTAATATGAGTTGGCATAACCAACCCTTTGTATGATATCACTTTTGAAGAAAATGATGGAATATAAAAATCACTAATATCTCTTAGTTCATGTTCACACTCTTTTCTAGCTAAATAAATCATAGCATCAAATCTTTGAGTTGATACAAGTGAATTTGGTACTACAAATACCTGTGTGATATTTGGTAACACTTCAAGTGCTTGAGCTCCAAGCGCATCTGTATTAATAGGTACTTCCCTAGTCAAAACAACATTTAAGTCATTTTTTTCACAGTATTGTTTAAAAGTATCTAAGTTTGATAAATCCTTACAAAAAATCATAGCAACTGCATATTGCTTTGGTAGATCAATATTCTTCTCTTTACAAATATTTCTCATAAATGAATCTGGCATAGACAATAACAATCCTGAACCATCACCACTCTTACCATCTGCTGCTACAGCACCTCTATGCATCATTCTCTCTAGCGAAGTTACAGCATCTTCAAGATTTTGATGACTTGGTTTATTGTCAAGTTGAGCGACTAAACCAAACCCACAGTTATCTTTAAAAGAAGTTAATAAATCTAAATTACATCCCATTGTATTCCTTCTAAAATTCTATTTTATTTATTGGTATTAGGGTATCAAATAAAGCTTTAAAATATGGTTAATTAGCTATAATCTTAGTATGCAAGGTTACATAATAGATATCAAGACTGTAAGAGAAGATGATTTAATTGTCACAATATTGGGTGAAAACCATATTTATACGAGCTATCGTTTTTATGGTGCTAGACACTCAACAATAAATATAGGCTATAAAATAGATTTTGAACTTGAATCAAATCTAAAATCAACAATGCCTAGACTAAAAGATGTAATTCAACTTGGATTTAAATGGATTTTGGACAATCAAAAGATGTACTGTTGGCAAAGATATATAAAACTCTTTTATATGCATCTAAAAGATATTAATGAGATTGATAATATCTATTTTAAAAGTTTAGATAAATTAACACATAAAATAAATAAACAAAACCCCAAAAGAGCAATAATAGAACACTATATAAAACTTTTAGAATTTGAAGGACGACTTCATACACATATGGAGTGTTTACTTTGTGATACTCATATAGAAAATGATATAGCTCTAGTACGAAGTTTTATACCTACTCATCCAAAATGTTCTTATTCTCAAGGATTTAAAAAACAAAAAATTGATCAACTTTTTTATGATAAAAACCTAATTAGTTTTGATGAGCAAGAAGTTGAGTATTTATGGAATCTATTGTTACAGGGATTGTAAGATTTAAGCTGAAATCTTCATTTTTACACCAAAAGAGTCCATAATTTTCATAATTGTATCAAATCTTGGTTTTGATTTTGGATTAAATGTTTTATATAAACTTTCTCTACCTAATCCTGTATCATTAGCTAATTGAGTCATACCTTTTGCTTTTGCTATATTACCTAAAGCAATTAGTAACTCTTCTGTATCTCCATCTTCTAATACTTGAGATAAATACTCTGCAATAATTTCTTTATTATCTAAATATTCTGTTATATCGAAATTTGTTACTTCTAATTTATTCATAATCTAGTTCCTTCAAAATATCTTTTGCTTTTTTTATATCATCACTTTGGGATGATTTATCACCACCAATTAATAAAACAATAATTTCATCATTTTGTTTTGTAAAATATACTCGGTATCCAGGTCCAGTAGTAATTCTAAGTTCTAATAAATTATTTCCTATAGACTTATAATCTCCAAAATTACCAAGTTTTATTCTATCTATTCTTCTTAAGATAGAAACTTTGGCTTTTATATCTTTTAATTTTAATAACCATTTAGAAAAATATTGCGTTTGTTTTATTAAATACATAAAGTAATTGTATCCTAAAAGATACACATTGTCAAGAATAAATTAATTTTTACTTTTCAATTCCCAAACGGGAGTTTGGGAACTAGTGTGAATAGTGATTGCTAAAAACGACAAGCAGTTGTCGTTTTCTTAACTTACTACCCTGAGACGCTATGCATATTTCATATGCATATACGCTTACTCTTTCGTAGCTAAAAACGACAAGCAGTTGTCGTTTTCTTAACGCTACTACACATTAAACTTGAAGTGCATTACATCGCCATCTTGTACAACATAATCTTTACCTTCAAGTCTTAATTTTCCTGCTTCTTTTGCTTTTGCTTCACCACCACAAGCAATAAAATCTTCATAAGCAATAACCTCAGCTTTAATAAAACCTTTTTCAAAATCATTATGAATAACTGAAGCTGCTTTTGGTGCTTTCCAACCTTTGTGTATAGTCCAAGCTCGCACTTCCACAACTCCAGCAGTAAAATAGCTTTGAAGTCCAAGTTTATCAAAAGCAGTATGAATAATTTTTTCTAACCCAGATTCTTCTACACCAAAATCAGTTAAAAATTCTTTTGCTTCATCATCTTCAAGACCAACTAGTTCTTCTTCAATTTTAGCACAAAGCATAACAACATCACTATTTTTTTCTTTTGCATATTCTCTAACCGCTTTTACATAATCATTTTCTTCTAAAAGTGAATCTTCATCTACATTTGCACCATAGATTATCTCTTTATTTGATAAAAATCTTAACTCTTTATCTAATTCTATAAAATTCTCATCTTCAATATCTTCAAAAGTACATACAGGTTTTAAGTCTTCAAGATGTGCCATCAATGTAGTTGCAATTTCTAATTTAGCCCCTGCAACTTTATCAAATTTTGCATCTTTTTTTAATCTTGTCATCTTTTTTTCAAGTTGAGTAATATCAGCATAAATAAGCTCTGTTTCAATAATCTCTATATCTCTTATTGGATCAATGCTACCCTCAACATGAGTAATATTTCCATCTTCAAAACATCTTACCATATGAAGTATAACTTCCACTTCTCTAATATTTGATAAAAATTGATTTCCTAAACCTTCACCTTTACTAGCACCTTTTACAAGTCCTGCAATATCCACAAAATCAATAGTAGAATGCTGTATTTTATCAGGATTTACTATTTTTGCTAATTCATCCAATCTTTTATCTGGTACTGGTACTATTGCTTTATTTGGTTCTATTGTACAAAACGGATAATTTTGTGCCTCTGCATTTTGCGCTTTTGTTAAAGCATTAAAAGTTGTACTTTTCCCTATATTTGGTAATCCAACAATTCCTACACCTAATCCCATATATTTCCTTTTTTATAATTTTTTATTTATTTTGCTAAAGTTAATTCGCCTAAATAACTACGAATTGTATTTCCTTTACTTAACCAGTTTTTAATACCACCACTTAAGTTTTTTACATTTGAGAATCCCATCTTTTTAAGCTGATAAGCAGCTAAACTTCCTCTTGGACCTTTCAAACAATATGTAATAATATTTGCATCTTGCCCATACTCTTGAGCTATTTTTTTAATAGCCACAAATTCTAACTTTCCTCTTGGAATAGTGAGATGAGTATGTGCATTTATATATCCACTTGCAAATTCTTCTGGTTCTCGTACATCAATTAATACAATAGAATCATCCAATACATATAAATCTTCTGGTTCTACTTGTGCAATCTCTTTTTCTGCCTCATCAATCAACGCTTTAAACTGTTCACTTAGATATACATCAGCTCTTTCATTTGCATATTGTTCTAGTTTTGTATGTAAATTATTTGGCATAAAAATTCCTTTTATTTATTGTTTAAATCTTTCATAAACTGTAAACACATTCTTACCCCTGCTCCACTTGCACCATGTGGATTATATCCCCATGATTTTTCTACATAAGCAGGTCCAGCTATATCTAAATGTATCCATTTATCTTTGTTTTCATCTTTAATAAACTCATTTAAAAATAACCCAGCAGTTATAGCTCCACCATATCTTGTATTTGATATATTACAAATATCAGCAATTTCACTTTTTAGTGTTTTTTTAAGATATCTATTAAATGGTAAAGTTGTAGCTAACTCTCCACAGTTTAATGCACTTTTTACTGCATGATGACAACTCATAATACTATTTCCCATCACACCAGTTGTATATTGACCAACACCAACTACACAAGCTCCTGTTAAAGTAGCTAAATCAAAAATATAATCTATATCTTTAATCTCATCTTGAGCATAGCATAAACAATCAGCCAATACCAATCGCCCTTCAGCATCAGTATTTCGCACCTCTATTGTTTTACCATTTCGTGCAGTTAATACATCATCAGGCTTATATGCATCTCCACCAATCATATTTTCAACTGCACCAATAATTCCATGTACTTCAAAAGGAAGATCAAGTTTAGATATAGCATTCATAATTCCTAAAACTGCTGATCCTCCACTTTTATCACTTTTCATACTTACCATAAAATCACTAGGTTTAAGACTTAATCCACCACTATCATAAGTAAGCCCTTTTCCTACAAATACAATTTTCTTTTTTGCTTTTATTTTTGGTTTATATGTAAGATGAATCAATTTAGATTTATGTCTACTAGCTCGTCCAACTGCAAGCATAGAATGCATACCAGTTTTATCTAAATATTCTTCATCATATACTTCACATTTAAGTTTATTTTTTGAAGCAATTTCAACTGCTTTTGCAGCCATAATAGATGGGTAAAAATCATCAGGAGTAGTATTTACAATATCTCTTACCATATTTACACTTGTTGCAATTGTTTGAGCTTCATCAAATATTGACTGAGCTTTTTTATTTACCTTATCAATTTGAATATATATAGTTTTTTCAATATCTTTAGAATCTTCAGATTTATATTTTGTAAAGCTATAGTCACCTAGAATAAATCCTTGTACTGCTGCATCTACATCATCACAAACTACTGAAGCTGATTTAAAATCTGTTGAGTTTAATTTTTTGATAGCTGCACTACAAGCTAGTTTTATATTTTCACTATTTACTTCTTCACACCCTACATAAATAATTTGAGCTTCAGGAAGTAAAATAGTTTCTTCTAATTCACCTTTGAATTTTAAAGTTTTTAATATCTGTTTATTTTGTTTTATTTTTTTATTTTCAACTATTACTATTTGTATATCTGCTTTTGTTTTTTTATCTATAAGTTTTAATTTCATATATTCCCTTTGTATTTTAATCAAAATGTAGTAAATCTTTTGCTTGTACCATATCTTTATCACCTCGACCAGATAAGTTTACAACTATTAATTTACCTTTTAATTTTTCTTTATGTTTTTTTAAATATGCTATTGCATGAGAGCTTTCAAAAGCTGGAATTATACCCTCTTTTTGGCTTAACCACACAAATGCATCAAGTGCTTGATCATCAGTAATACTGTCATAATCTACAGTTTTTAAATCTTTATGATAAGAGTGTTCTGGTCCAATTCCTGGATAATCAAGTCCAGCTGAGATTGAGTGTGCTTCAAGTATCTGACCATCTTCATCTTGAAGCAAATAACTCATCTGACCATGAAGTACTCCAGGAGATCCTTTTTCTAAACTACATCCATGTTTAGAAGTATCAAGTCCTAAACCTCCAGCTTCTATCCCTACACATCTTACCTCATCATCTTCTAAAAAGTGTGAAAACATCCCTATAGCATTGCTTCCACCACCAATACAAGCAATCACCTCATCAGGTAATCTATTCTCTTTGGTTAAAATTTGTTGTCTTGCTTCCCATCCAATGATAGCTTGAAAATCTCTCACCATCATTGGATAAGGATGAGGACCTGCAACTGTACCAATTATATAAAATGTATCTCTTGCGTTTGTAACCCAATACCTAATAGCATCATTCATAGCATCTTTTAAAGTTCTGCTTCCTGATTCTACTGCAATTACTTTTGCTCCAAGAAGTTTCATCCTAAATACATTTAACTCTTGTCTTTCAACATCTTTAGCACCCATAAATACTGTACACTCCAACCCAAGAAGTGCTGCAATAGTTGCAGTAGCAACTCCATGTTGACCTGCTCCAGTTTCAGCTATTACTTTTGTTTTTCCAAGTCTTTTAGCCAATACCCCTTGAGCAATAGTATTATTTACTTTATGAGCCCCAGTATGATTTAGATCTTCTCTTTTTAAATATACCTTTGCTTCAAGCTCTTTACTTATATTTGGAGCAAAATATAGTGGATTTGGTCTTCCTACATAATCTTTAAGAAGTGCATTTACCTCTTCCCAAAATGTTTCATCAAATCTATATTTTTCATAAGCTTTTTCAAGTTCTAAAAGTACAGGCATTAGTGTTTCAGGTACATACCTTCCACCAAAAATACCAAAATGTCCATTATCATCTGGATCAAATTTACTAGGTTTTGGAATATAATTATTCATACTTTAAGCCTTATATATCAAGTATACTATATACAGGTGCGTATTGTTCTAATTTTGCACTACCATCTAAAAATGTAAGATTTAATAAAAAACATATTTCTACTAAATTTGCACCTGTATCTTTTATAAGTTTTGCACTAGCAACTGCCGTACCACCTGTAGCTATTAAATCATCTATCATAAGAACTCTTGCATTTTTATCATTATTAAATGCATCTATATGTATCTCTACTTCATCAAACCCATATTCTAATTCATATTTTTCACAAATTGTTGTAGAAGGAAGTTTCCCTTTTTTTCTAATAGGAACAAATCCTATACCCAATCTATCAGCAAGTGCTGCTCCAAATATAAATCCACGTGAATCAATACCTGCTATATAGTTTAAATTATCATTTTTATATCTAGTTTCTAAATGATCCATTAGTAATTTAAATGCTTCTTTGTTATTTAGTAGTGTTGTAATATCTTTAAATACAATTCCAGGCTTTGGAAAATCTGGTATATCTCGAATAGAATCCATTAATACTTTTTTGTCTTCATCGTTTAAAAAAATTCTCAATTTTTGCCCCTTGCAAAGTCATAATATTTTGGATTTTATCTAAATAATGATTTAAACTACATTATGATAAACTCCAAGCCATGAAATTGAAATATATATTAGCACTATTATTATTTATACCAGTATTCCTATTTTCTGCAGATACACCACCTTTGGTAAATCTATCTGTTGCAGCTGTTGAAGAGCCTGAGCAGTTTGTAAAAACTATTAATATTATGATAATACTAACTTTATTAGTATTAGCTCCTACACTACTACTTATGGTTACTAGTTTTACAAGGCTTATGATTGTATTTTCACTTTTAAGACAAGCTATGGGATTACAACAAACTCCACCAAATCAAATCATTATATCTTTATCACTAATATTGACATTTTTTATTATGCAACCATATGGTGAACAAGCTTGGGAAAAAGGTATAAAACCATACATGGATAAAACAATAGGCTATGAAGTAGCTATGAAAGAATCTATTGATCCATTTAAAAACTTTATGCTTAAAAATACAAGAGAATCTGATCTTGCACTTTTTTATCGTATCAAAAAACAAGAAAATCCAAAAAATATTAAAGATATATCTCTTACTTTACTTATGCCAGCATTTATCGTAAGTGAATTAAGAACAGCATTTGAGATAGGTTTTTTAATATTTTTACCATTTTTAGTTATTGATATTATTGTAGCTTCTATTCTTATGAGTCTAGGTATGATGATGTTACCTCCAGTTATGATATCCTTACCTATAAAATTAATCTTCTTTATCATCATTGATGGGTGGCACTTAATTATTGGGAATCTTGCTCAATCCTTTAAATAAAGTGCTAGGTATGTATTTATAACAAAACTATTAACATAATAGTATATTATGTTAATACCTACAAAAAATAATCAATATATATTTTTGAAACATAAAGTTAAACACCCTAAAATACTCTATTAAATAAACTTTATTATTACTATATAAAAACTAAAAAAGAATATTTACATGCAAAAAATATCCAAGAGCAAGCAGGTCAATTAAAATCAATGTTAATTGGAGGACTTATGGTAAATTCTGATAAAGGAGTAGTATTTTTAAATAAAGACTCAATAAAAGCAGTAAAAACCATTCATTCAGGATATAAAAAAATTAACGAAATCAAATCCTAAACTTGCTAAAAATTTAAAAGATGATATATCTCAATACAATACCCATACACAAAAACTAATTGATAAATCAGATAAAAAGATTAGATTTTCTAAAGATGATTTAAAAAAATCTTTACAAGTTTGGAAAGTTTTAAAAAGTAAGATTATTAACTCCTTACAACAACTTAAAAAAGAAGTTATAGAATCAAGAAAAAGATTTGATCATGATCTTAAATCATCATTAACTTGGCTATTAATAAATTCTATTATTATTTTACTAATAGTAGTTATAATGAATCAACTAATTTCTAAAGGAATAATAACTTCAATTCGTGATTTTAGAGAGTATTTAAATAGTTTTTTTGATTTCTTAAACAGAAAATCAAATACTATAGATACTTTAAAACTTCATTCAAATGATGAAATTGCACAAATGGCAAAAGAAGTAGAAAAGAATATAATAGTAATTAAAGATACTATTTTTCAAGATAGAGAGCTATTAGATGAAGCAAAAGTTGTAATGTCAAGAGCATCAAATGGTTGGTTTTCTCAAACAATTACAAAATCAACACAAAATAATTCATTGATGGAGTTAAAAGCAAATATCAATAATATGCTTGAAAATATGAAAAGTAGATTCTTATATATAAATTCACAATTAGAACAATATGCTTCACATAATTATCTAAATGAATTAAAGATTGATAATATTGAAAGAAATGGAGTATTTGATAAATTTCAAATTAATATGAATATTTTAAGAGAATCTATCACTAATATGCTTATTGAAAATAAACAAAATGGTTTAACACTAGATAAAAGTAGTGATATTTTACTAGAAAATGTAGATATACTAAATTCAAATTCTAACAAAGCAGCTGCTAGTTTAGAAGAAACAGCTGCAGCTTTAGAAGAAATTACATCTAATATATCATCAAATACACAAAATATTGTCAAAATGTCT
>CAZAOJ010000033.1:0-8921 GCA_964486745.1 uncultured Arcobacteraceae bacterium | reverse complement strand
ACAAATGACTGGTAGAGTTGGGGATTATATCACTATTGAAGAGATTATGAACTAATAACAACTATAAAAAAAGCAAAGTTTTTAAACTTTGCTTTTTTCATTTTCTAATTTAACCTTACAACTATTATCAAACTTCTCAAGTTTTAAAGGTATTGTTTTATCTTTTATTCTATTTGCAAATTTATTTTTATTTATTCTAACTTCCTCTTTAAAAGCTTTAAATTTTTTACCTCTAAGTTTAGTTGTTGCTACTTTTACTACTTTAAGCGGATTTATTGCTCGTCCATTTTTATATAAACCAAAATGTAAATGTGGTCCACTACTAAGTCCAGTACTTCCAACATACCCTATAATTGTACCTTGTTTTACATAGCTACCACGTCTTAGACCACCTTTAAATTTACTCATATGTGCATATAAAGTTTTATATCCACTTTTATGTCTAATTTCTATAGCATTACCATAACCACCTTTTCTACCTCTGAAGATGATTTTACCATCAGCTGAAGCTTTTATCACTCTACCTCTTGGAGCTGCATAATCAACACCTAAATGAGCTCTATATCTATGAAGTACAGGATGCCATCGTTTATTTGTAAATCTTGAAGATATTCTTTTATATCTAAGCGGTACTTTAAAAAAATAGCTTGTTAAACTTTGACCTTTTTCATTATAAAATTTATCATCATCACTATTTCTAAACATATAGTTTTTCTGACCATTAACTTCTACTAGAGCACTATTAATATGTGCTACTCCAAAATATTTGCCATCTCTTATTTTTTGAGTATATGTTATTGCTATATGATCACCTTTTTTCATACCTCTAAAATTTACAGTATTTTTAAATGTTCTTATAAGTGAATTTGCCAAAGATGTATTTCCTGTAGCTTCAACAATATTCACTGATGGAATTGATGTTACAGTTACTGCTATAGTTTGTTTAATCTCTTTAAATACAATAGGTATAATATCAAAAGAGTATGAATCATCTTTTTGTCTATTTATATGTATTTGCATAACATCACTAATTGGTATCAATACTTGCTCTAATACATCTTCATTATTTTTTAATTCTTGATACTTAATTCCGGCAGTTATCTCTGCACATAATTCTTTATCTGTTTCACTTTGATTCCAATACAAATCTAAAGGGATATGATTCAGCTCTAAAAACTTTAGAAAAGTAACATTTTTTTCCCAAGCCATATCATAAACTACACTAATATTTTTTTTATTATCACTCCATGGTAACACTATTGCATTAGCGAAGAGAAGTGTTCCAAAAAATAACAATAGTAACATTTTTTTATACATATATTTTCCATTTTAATAAATTATTATAGTAATTATTATATAATATTGTTTCTTAAACTAGAAGAAAATATAGGGAAAAAATGAAAAATTATTTTATCATTATTTTATTGTTATTATCATCACTGCAAGCTGATCTTGTAGAGTTATATAGAACAAAGGGAATACAATCAGTTCAGCAGTATCTAGAAACACAATTAACAAAAAAAGAGTATTGGAATAAATATTTAGAAAATAAAGATGTATCTCAAGGATACTATGAGACTATTAAATATATTTTAGTTTGTCAAAAAGATACAAATAATCTAAAAGTATATGAAAAAGATACAAATAAATTTAAAAAACTATTTGAACATACAGTATTAGTAGGTAAAAATAGTGGTGATAAAAAAACTGAAGGTGATTATAAAACTCCAACAGGAACTTATGATCTAGTAAGTAAAGTAAAAAAACTTGATCCTTTTTATGGTCCAATAGCAATGGTAACTTCATATCCAAATCTTTACGATAAAATTCAAAAAAGAAATGGTCATGGAATCTGGATACATGGAGTTCCTAAAAATGAAACAAGAGATGATTTTACAAAAGGTTGTATTGCCCTACAAAATTCAGATATAAAATCACTTGATGAACAGATAAACCTAAATAAATCTATATTAATTATAAGTGATAATAACTTTGATTCAGTATCAAAAGAGGATATTAGTACACTTTTATCTGAAATATATCTTTGGAAACAAAGTTGGAAAGAGAGTAAACTAAAAAAATATCTAGAATTTTATGATAAAAGTTTTAAAAGAAACAATGGTATGAACTTTAAACAATTCAAAAATTATAAAAAACAAATCTTTAATAAAAAAGAAAATAAAAAAATAATTTTATCAAAAATAAATATTATGCCATACCCAAATAACCAAAATAAAAAGATGTTTAGAATAGTTATGGATGAAAATTATAAAACTGCACATTACCAATTTAACGGCAAAAAAGAGCTATTTATAGAACTTATAAATGACAAAATGAAAATTTTAACAGAGAGTTAAAAGAGATTAAGCAATTTTTAGTTAGAATTATTAAGAAAATAATAATTTATTTATAAAGGATTTATATGGGTATTGGTACTAGCGTAGAACAAATGACACAAGCACATTTAAGAAATGTTCAACAACTTGCTGTTTTTTATACTGGGCATAAGAATATTTATGCGATAAATATTGCCAAAATTAAGGCATTTATCATTACTAATGAAGTTACCATAAATGACACTCCAAAAAGCTCTGATTTTATTGCTGGTATTGCTACTATTAGAGGTGAACCTGTAACTTTAATCAATCTTGATAGTTGGCTTGGTGAAAAAGCTCTTGATATTAGTGAATATGAGCTTATAATATTTTGTGAATTTAATCATAAAAGAATTGGTTTTCTAATCAAAAGCATGCTTGATATTGTTGAAAAGACTACAGATGAATTAATTCATTCAGAAGAACAAAATTCTAAAATAACTTATACTACTTATGTTAAAGTAGATAAGAAAGATGAATTATGTACAGTATTTAACGCAGAACAACTACTACAAGATATTGGTTGGACAAATGATGGTGAAGATGACCTTAATAAATATATTGAAAATAAATTATCTACAAATAAATTAATTTTAGCAGCAGAAGATAGTGGAGTAGCAAGAAGTGTTTTAGAAAAATTCTTCAAAAAAGTTGGTGCTAATTATGAAATATATAACAATGGTTCATTATTAATTCAACGAATTGATGAATTAGATCCAGATGAAATAGGATTGATTATTACAGATATTGAGATGCCTGAAACTGATGGATATCAAGTAGCATCTTATATAAAAGAAAACTCAAAACTAAATCATCTTCCTGTTGTCATTAATTCAAGTATGACAACTGAAGCTGTAAAAGGCAAAATGAAAAAAATAGGTATAGATGGTTTTATTGGAAAAACAGATATTCAATCACTATACTCTGTAATTAAACAATTTTTATCATAGGAATATAATATGCTTTTAGGTGTAAATATTGATCATATAGCTGTTTTAAGAGAAGCTAGAGCTATAAATGACCCAAGCCCTCTTGATGCCTTAGGCATTTGTAAAATATCTGGTGCAGATCAAATTACTATTCACCTAAGAGAAGATCGTCGTCATATACATGACAATGATGTAAAACAAATAATAGAACAATCAGCTTTACCTATTAACCTAGAATGTTCTATCAATGAAGATATAATAAACATTGCTTGTGACTTACAGCCAACTCGTGTGACATTAGTTCCTGAAAATAGAGCTGAAGTAACAACAGAAGGTGGACTTGATTGTCAAAATAATTTTAAAAAGATTCAAAAAGCTGTAGATAAACTTCATAAACACAATATTGAAGTATCACTGTTTATAGATCCATCAAAAGATATGATTGATTTAAGTGCTATGTTAGATGTTGAATGGATTGAATTACACACAGGTAGCTTTGCAAATATCTATGCAATGCTTTATTCAAATCTATCGTATACACACAATAGTATAAAAGAGCTAGAACTACCAAAACCAAAACTTGAAAAGATGTTTAAAAAATCTATTAAACAAATTAAAAAGACATCAAAATATGCTACAAAACTTAATTTAAAAGTAGCTGCAGGTCATGGTATAAATTATCAAAATATTAGATATATTACACCTATTAAACATATTCAAGAGTTAAATATTGGACAAAGTATCATTGCTAGATCAGTATTTACAGGTTTAAGTGATGCCATTATTCAAATCAAAGAGCTATGCAACCAAAAATAGCTATTAGTGTAGGAGATCTTAATGGCATTGGATTAGAATTAATCCTACAAAACCATAAAAAAATATCAACATTATGTCAACCAATATACTGTATAAATGAGTATATGCTAAATCAAAGTGCAACCTTATTGAATATAAAAATACCAAAAGATATAAAACTTTATCAAACAAATGGCAAATTTAAAATAAAACCTTCAAAAGTATCAAAATTTAGTGGGAAATATTCCTTTGATTCTTTTAGTGATGCAATAAAATTATGTAAATCTAATAAAACTCAAGCTTTAGTAACTCTTCCTATAAATAAAAAGTCATGGGAAAAAGCAGGTATAAATTATGTAGGACATACAGATGCATTAAGAGATATATTTAAAAAAGATGCAATTATGATGCTTGGATGTAAAAAATTATTTGTAGCACTTTATACAGAGCATATAGCTTTAAAAGATGTACCTAAACAAATTAAAACAAAAGAATTAACAAAATTCCTACTTGATTTTTATTCAAATATAAAATCAAATAATATTGGTGTATTAGCTTTAAATCCTCATGCTAGTGATGATGGTGTACTTGGATATGAAGAGATTTTTATAAATAAAGCTATTAAAAAAGCAAATAAAATTCTAAAAAAAGATATTTTTAAAGGACCTTTAGTACCAGATATTGCTTTTACTCCAAATACAAGAAAACAATACAAGTATATGGTAGCAATGTATCATGATCAAGGTTTAGCACCACTAAAAGCTTTATATTTTGATCAAAGTATAAATGTAAGTTTAAATCTTCCAATTATTAGAACTTCAGTAGATCATGGAACTGCTTTTGATATTGCTTATAAAAATAAACAAAATCTTAATTCAAAAAGCTATATCAACGCAATTAAAGAAGCTATTAAACTATCAAAGAAATAGATTTATATAAAATATTTACTACTATTTTCTTTTAGTTTTTTATAAATTGATTCAAAATCTGTACTATATACTCTAGTATCTCCAATTGAAGTTATAAAATTTGTATCACCCATCCATCTAGGTACTACATGATAATGTATATGTTGTTCTATTCCTGCTCCACCAATTTTTCCAAGATTCATACCAAGATTCACACCACCAGCATTTAGTACATCTTTTACAAGTCTTACCCCTTGTTGTGCTTTTATACTAATATGTGCCCATACATCTTCATCTAAATCTTCCATCTTATCAGTATGAGTATGAGGTATCACCATAAAATGTCCGGGAGAATATGGATATTTATTCATAACTATAAAACATTTTTTATCTCTATATAATACACCTAAAATTTCATCATCTTTTGGATTTGAACTTATATGACAAAATACACACCCTTTGATTTTATTTGTTGTTGATACGTAATTGCTTCGCCATGGTGAGTATAGTCTGTCCATATTATCTCCTATATAAAATTTGGTGCATCATTTGCAAATAATATTAAATCTCCACTAGATGTTTTATCAGCTAAGGTTTGTTCTAATTGAACTGCTTTATTATCAAGATATATCATTTTATTTCCAGTTAATGTAGCTTTAAACAGATCAGCATTTAAACTCCCCGTAACAATAACTAAATCAAATACAGAATCAATTGCCTGAATAAGCTGAATATTTGCTTCTTGAGTTGATTCTACAATCCCTGGAGTTACAATAACTTTTTTACCCATATGAGTTGAAGAGATTTTAACAGCTTCAAGCATCCCTTCAAGATTTCCATTAAAGCTATCATCAAGTATTATTTTACCACCTGCTTCAATCTTTTGAAGTCTATGTTCTACAGGTTTTATTTTATTAATAGCTATTTTAATATCTTCTATACTCATTCCTAATTCATGAGCACAAAGTATTACTGCAGTTAGATTAATAGCATTAAAACTTCCTAAAATTGGTGCATGAAAATGCTCTGTAACACCATTTATATCTATATCAAACCATATACCATCAAGATTACTCATAGTAATTTGTAAATTTGATGGAAATTTTACTATAGAATCATATTCTAAAATAGGTACAGAACTATGTACAAACCCTTTTTGTAATCTTGGAGATTGAAGTAGTTCCATTTTTGTATTTATAATATTATCTAAAGTTTTAAAATATTCTATATGTTGTTCCCCTACACTTCCTATAATAGCATATTGAGGTTTTAAGAAGTGTGTAATCTCAGCAATATCACCTTGAGCCCTTGCACCCGCTTCAGCTATATATATTTCAGTATTAGTTGGTAAATCCCTATTAACATCAAGAACCAAACCAGCTATTGTATTTACACTTCTTGGTGTCATATATGTTCTATATTTTTTATATAATACTTGATAAAGATAATTTTTAATTGATGTTTTACCAAAAGAAGCTGTAATAGCTATAATTTTAAGATTATCTATACTTTGTAATTTTTTCTTGGCTTGATCCTTATATGTAATAAAAAATATCTTTTCCAAAATCATTGATATTGCATATGCTAATGTTAAAGTTACTATAATTCCAGTTTTACTACAAGTAACTGCAGCTAAACATAAAGTATTCATAGAAAATGATAAAAATAGTAATATTATTAAAAATCTTTTAACTCGTGAAGTCATCACCAATGGTTTATCAAGTTTTTTATTCCATAAATAAAATGTAGTAAGGTACAAAGGATAAAAATATATTGCATAATATATAGGGCTTAAAAGATAATAAAGTACAATTGGAGTTATGAAATATGTAATATGCCATCTAGTTTTGTGATGTTTTAAAATAACTCGTTCTATTTTATAATTGTACCATTGTAAGTTTGTAATTAAATACCAACCTAAACTCATTACTAATAATATATTTGTAATCATCTCTAACATATACATTGTGCTATATCCTTTGCGTGTTTAAGAAAAAAATAGTGATCACCATCATAAGATTTAAATTCACTATTTTTAATTAGTTTATTTATAGTTTTTCCAGAAGTAAGTGATGTTGCAGTATCATTTTTACCCCAGAATATTTTGGTAGGTTTATTATAATTTCTAAATATCTCACTAAAATCTTCATCAACTACATTTTTAAAAGTTACATACATATTTTCACTCATATTTTCAACATCATTACTTCTAAATATTTTTGTAATATTATTTAATCCTAGACTATTAAGAAACTTTGCAAGTTTTATTTTTATTTTTACATTTGTTGATTTTTTTTCAATTATACCAGCAGTGCTAAGTAGTACTAATAGCTTAGGTTGTAAAAGTGTTGCAACCTTACCACCAAAAGAGTGCCCTGCAATTATTTTTGGAACAATTTTTAATTCTTTAAAAAATAGATCCAAAATCTTAGCATAATCTTTTGTAGTTAGTTCATATTGATTTGTACTATTACCAAAACCAGGCATATCAACATATATATGCTTCATATTAGAACATTGTGTGCTAAAAGCTTGTTTCATAATATTTTTATTGCTTCCCCAACCATGTAAAAAAACCAATACATCAACATTTTTAGGATTTACAATATCATATGATATATCAAAATTATAAGATTTATTATTTATATTTGTTACTATTTTCTTTACTGCCATAGTAATATTTTAACATAATTATAATTGTAATTGTATTACATATAATTAGTTATGGGTAAAGATATATATCAAATATCATTTTTACTATTTAAAAATCATTATTTTATAAATCCTAAACAACTTTTTAGACTCAAAAAGCTACAATACTAAGGCTTAAATTTAAATTATTATATTAATTTATTTATAAAGATAGGAATCATGAATGTTAAAAAATAAAAAAGATTTAGTATTAGGTATTATACTTTATTTTATACTATTATCAATTTTTTTATATCTAGATGCATTTGATATCATTGTTAAAATAATGGCAGAACACGAAGAATGCGAATTAGATGAATTTGTATTAGGTCTAGTAATATTTTCATTTTTTGGATTATGGTATTCGATTAGAAGATATTTTGAAATTAACAATATACAAAAAAACTACAAATTTTAAATGAATCACTAGAAGATAAAGTCAAAGAACAAACAAAAGAATTAGCAGATATAAATCTTCATTTAAAATCACGTGTTAAAGAAGAAGTTGAAAAAAATATACAAAAAGAATTTATTATTTTCCAACAATCAAAAAAAGCAAGTAGGGGTAGTATGATTGGTCATATAGCTCATCAATGGAGACAACCTTTGTCTTTTATATCAACAACAGCTTCAGGAATTAGTATAAAACATGAATGCAATTTATTAAAACCAAATGATATACCTGAAGGGATGAATAATATAACAAAAAAAATAGAATATTTATCAAATACTATAGAAACTTTTAGAAATTTCTTAAAAGAAGAAAAACAATATAAAGAAGTAGTTATTCAAGACAGAATAGATATTGCCTTAAATATTACAGATGCATCTCTTAAAAATTGTTCTATAAAACTAATTACAAACATCAATTATGAAAATCCAATAAAAACTACTCTTGTTGTTGGAGAATTGGAAGAGGTAATAATCAATATAATAAATAATGCAAAAGATATATTAGTAGAAAAGAACATAGATGATCCCTGGATAAAATTAGATTTAAAAACAGATGAGAATAATATTATTATAACAATTGAAGATAATGGTGGAGGAATCCCAGATAATATTTTACCACATATTTTCGAAGAATATTTCACAACAAAAAATGATGATAATGGTACAGGACTTGGACTATATATGAGTTATCAAATAATTAATATAAGTTTGAAAGGAGAGCGTTTAAAATTCCGTGTCAGTCACCATTAGTTACATAAACTACATTTTTA
>CAZAOJ010000032.1:9933-24098 GCA_964486745.1 uncultured Arcobacteraceae bacterium | reverse complement strand
GGTTTAATATATTTTTCTGGTGCTTAAATAATTACTTTATCTTATAATTACTTAAATATTCATCTACTAATTTAAACCTCAATTCTTTACTAATTCCAGTATGTACATTTATCAACTTTTTCATAGGAGAAAATGTTCCTCCATCTAAATTATTTGTTGTAGTTGGGATAGTAAAATCTTTATAATTTTTATATGTAAAAAGGGTATCAATATTAGCTCTTAAGCTTCGATAAGCAGCTCTAACTTTCTGATGTGTCCAAAAGCATTCCCCAGTATTTTCATTAACAGTTGTTTCTTGAATAAATTCACCATAAATTTTATGCCATTCATCAAGCTTTTTGGTAAATCTTCCTTTGGTAGTTATGGTTAGATTATACATAATTTTCTTAAGATCTTTTCCTACTTGTAATCGTGGATACTTTGTGATATATCGTTGTATAATTTTCTTTTGATGAAAGTGACACATCTGAACAGGATAGTCTTTAAATAGCTTTGGTAAGCCTTTTTTGCCATCGAATGATACGGATAGTATTGTATATCCTAATTCCTCAAGTTGTTGTTTTAAGTCTTTATATTCTTTTACAGTTTCTGATTGAATATGCTTCCAAAGTAGTACCTCTTTTTGTGTACTATCAAGAAAAACTAATGTACCTAATTTGTCCTTCCTTTTTGCATAAAATGTAGCATCACATACTAAAGTTATTGCTCTTGGTTTATGCACTTTTTTAGCTGGTTTATAGCTATTAATTTGTTGTTTTATCCACATAATATTTCTATCATATTTTTGAGATAAATCTTTGTAAGTTTGTCTTTTATAAAGATATTCTTTAAAAATTATTTTTTGTAACTTGGATGATCTTCGTGATGATGAAAAATTATGATTACAGTTGGTACATTTATATCTTTTTATACCATTTCTACTACCTTTATTTATTACAGTTTTTTGCTCACATTTTGGACAAGTTTTTGTGTTTTTTTACAGCCATTTGTAAAATAATCCTTTTTAAGCCCATAATACCTAATCAAACTTAAGTTTTTAAGCACCAGAAAAATATATTAAACCACCCTTTTAATTAATATCTTCTTGCTCTATATCTTCTTTAGTTTCTAATATTTCTTCTTCAATTTGATCAAAGAGATCTGTACTTAAATATCTCTCTGCTGTATCACATAAAATTGTAACTATTTTTTTATTTTTATTTTGTGGTAATTTAGCTAATTGCATTGCAGCATAAACATTAGCTCCTGAGCTAATACCAACTAAGAGTCCCTCTTTTTGCATTAAATCTTTTGCAGTGTTTATAGCATCTTCATTACTTACAGTAATAATTTCATTATAAATATCAGTATCTAATACCTCAGGAATAAATCCAGCACCAATACCTTCAATTTTATGTGAACCCATTGGTTCACCGGATAATACAGCTGAATCTTTTGGTTCTACTGCAACAATTTTAATATCTGGTATATTATGTTTTAAAACTTTTGAAGTTCCGCTGAGTGTTCCTCCTGTTCCAACAGCTGCAACAAAAATATCTATACTAGAATCCATATCTCTTAAAATCTCTAGTGCAGTTGTTTCTTCATGAATATTAGGATTTGCATCATTTGAAAACTGAGCTAAAGTTATTGCATTTTCTTCTTGTTCTACAATTTCATTTGCTTTATCTATTGCACCTTGCATACCTTCTTCTTTTGGAGTTAATACTAAATTTGCCCCTAAAGCTTTTAGTAATTTTCGTCTTTCAATACTCATAGATTCAGGCATAGTAAGAGTTAATTTAAGATTTAAAGATGCACATTGTGAAGCTAAAGCTATACCTGTATTTCCGCTTGTTGGTTCAATAATATGTGTATCTTTATTAATTTGACTATCATAAATAGCCACTTTTATCATATTCATACCAATTCTATCTTTTACTGAAGATGTTGGATTCATAAATTCACATTTTGCATAGATATTAGCATCTAAAGTTTTATCTATATTATTTACTTTTATAATTGGTGTATTTCCAACTAAGTCTGCTACATTTTGCGCTATATTCATATTTAGCCTTTATATATTAATTATATTTTTTATTAGTAAAGTATAACATATTTTATACCTTACTGGGGATAAAGTACAATACTGTTTCATAAATTCCTTCCATATAATGTCTTAAATATATTTTATATCCACTATATATATTTAAGACTTTTTGAGGAACCTTATACCAATCATTAGCTTTATGATATATACAAATTGCTAAAATTGGCTTATATTTTTTTATTATATTTTTTGCACCATCAATTGCATCTTGCTCAGCACCTTCTATATCAAGCTTTATAAAATCTACTTTTTCATTTATTAAATTATCTATAGTATTAATATTTACAGCCTGATAATTATGATCACAGTTATTTGATGCAGTATTATCTTGTATAGTGATTTTTTCTTTTCCTAATCCACAATTTATAAACTCTATATTTGGTATATTTCCAAAATCTCTTTTAGCTATATTTATATGTAGGGCATTTGGTTCTATTAAATATATCTTTTTAAAGTCTGGAAAATTATCTATTATTTGAGGTATGGTATCACCAACATACCCTCCACCATCTACAAAAACTATATCTTTTTGATATTTTATCAACTTTTTATCAAAATATTGTTCTTTATGATTATTTGTAAACCCTTGCATAAAATCATAATCAAATGAGATTTTAAAATTGATAAGTTTTTCAAATATTTGCTTTGATTTTTTATCTTCAAATTTAGAATAAAGCCATTTATATTTGTCTTGATTTTGTTTAAAATCATCTATAAAATCGCCCATAAAAGGTGGATCAATTAAATTAAAATCACTATATTTATAAAAATCTAAGTAGCTTATATTTAAAAATCCAATTTTATCTAAATGATTTTTTACCTCTAATGGACTACCACTTGAAGTAAAAAGTATAATAGAATTTTTATTATCTACATCATTGATATTTAGTACAGTTTTTTTTCTTGAGCGTTGAACTCTTGAAAAATCATCAATAATTCCATCTACTTGTATATACTTTTGTACAGATTTTGTTAGTTTGTTTATACCTAAAATATATTTTTTGCAAGATGTTGAATTTATAAATTCTTCAACTAAAGATTTTTTGGTATGATTTATATAATCAAGTTCGATTATATTCATCAAAATACCACATAAAAGCAAACATCAAACCTGGTGTTTTTGCTTTTGATTCATCATATAAAAACTTTTTTGCATCACTTAACTTTAGATATTCTAGTTCTATTTGTTCAGTGTGTATTCCACCACCTTCATGAACTTTCATACTCTCATCAACTGTTGCAAAATATAGATATTGTTTGGCTCCACTTATTCCTACATTTGTAAAAAATGAGCTTATTTTTTGAATATTTTGTATCTTTACATCATATCCACACTCTTCAAAAATCTCCTCTTTTGCAATTTGTTCTAAAGAGCAGTTTTTGTCAACAATACCTGCACATAATTCATAAGTAAATAGGAAATTTTTATCTGTAAGATATACAGGGGGTCGAAACTGTTTTACAAGTACAAAAGTATCTTTTTGTGTATGATATAAAAGGATAGACACACTATCATGACTCTTTACAGCTTCCCAAACTCTAGGCTGTCCATCTTGCAAATAGCTTATTTTTACAGGATGAACAAATTGTGTTTTGGTTAGTTTTGATGTCTTAAAATCTGTAATATTTATATTCATTACAAAAACTTTTGTTCATATTCCTCAATATTGTATGCTACATGAACTTTATTTGTTCCATACTCAATAATTGGTCTTTTTAATAACATATTTTCATCACATAGCCACTTTTTTTTACCCTCATCATCAAGATTTAATTCTTTTAATTTCAGATTTCTATATTTTGTACCTTTGTTATTAAAAAGCTTATCAATAGATATATGCTCCAGCCAATATGAGATCTTATCACAATCAACAGGAGTTTTTCTAATATCTACAAAATTTACTTCAATATTGTGTTCTTTAAAAAATTTAAGTGCATTTCTTACACTTCCACAAGTTTTTATTCCATAAACTGTAACCATATTTTACTCTATAATCTTTGGAACTATAAAATACCCATCTTCACTTTTTGGTGCATTTGCAAGTATATCTTTTGAAAAATCCTCTTTTTGTGCAGGTATATCTTCTCGATATGGAGAACCTCCAGCAATAGTTGTAAATGTAGCATCTACATGACTTACATCTACATCATTTAAAACCTCTACAAAATTCACTATATCACCCAGTTCTGCTTTTAGCGATTCTTTTTTATCTTCATCTATTTGTAAACTTGAAAGTTTTGCTATTTTATCAATAATTTTATCATCTATTACCATACTTACCTCAATAATATTTATATTTTTGATATTATATCTAAAAAATATATAATTTATGGCACCAATAAAACAGCACTATTACATAAATCATCACTTTGAAATTGTGTAATATCACCTGCTTTTAGATTTGGCAATGGAAAAACTCTTACAGTTAATGGCTTATTTAATCTAAAAGCCAAAGCTCCTGTATCACTGCATATATCAGCAATTTTTTCTACAGATGTATCACCCTCTATAGGCACTGTATCAAGCCCTATTCCACATACACTTGAGTATTGAAGCAAAGCTCTTATATCAAACTGTTCATCTTTTGTTGCCTGAGCTAACCCCTCATCTTCAACCACAGCCAGCATAAGTCCAGAAAAACCTATTAGTTCACACCCTTTTGCACTTTTAAATACTTTTGTTAGAAGGGAAGATGCCTCAAGTGTACCACTAGCTCCAAAATATGGCACACCTAAAAGTTTATAAACATCAACCATAGAGCTACAGTTTTTAGATGGTGCTGCACTTGTATCAATACCTGCAAATTTTGTTTTATATTTATGATTAAAACTATTTACAATATCTAAAATATTATCTATATGATACTGAAGTGAGCTACTCATAATATCAAAAGAGTTTTTTATTTTTTCATTGTGATTATTGTTATTTGTCAAACTTTTTAAAGCCTCCACCAACAAATCAGGAGATTCCAATCCCAAAGCAAAACAATCCTCATCACTGCTGTTGTGATATGAAGCAGGAAAATATGGAATTAAAGATTTGCAATTGTAATTAATAGTAAAATTAAAATTGCCCTCACCTCTTGGTGTAATTTCACCTATTTTTTTAACAACTTTTGCACACTTTAGTGTTAAATCTTTATTCACAATACCAAGATTGTCAACATCTACATTTACACAAATATTACTTATATCTCCAAACTCTTTTATCAAATAAGGGATCATATCTATTTCATTTGAAGTTTTTGCTTCCCCTATGGCAAATCGTATTCTAATATCAGGCATAGTATCACTTTGTAATATATTTGCCAAATATCTCATATCATCCAAGGTATTTTGTAATGATGATGTATCAAGATACTCACCAAAAGCATTTGTAACAATTCTAATACTTTGTACTTCATAGCCATTTGCACTAAATTGTTTTGCCAAATCACCACCAAAGATTGAAGCTTTTTTGATTTTATCTTCCCAAGATGATTTATCTTTTGTTAGGGTTAAAAATGATGTGATTGTTCTTACTTTACATAACTCTTTGTTTTTTAAATTTTCATTTATCATATTTTTATCCTTATTAAGTGATTAAAAGCTTTATTATATTTGCAAACAGCATAAATACAAGCATCACTACTATAAATTTCTTTATAAACTCTTCGCCACCTTTAATCGCAAAATGACTTCCTATATATCCCCCTACGACATTTGCCATCATCATAGGAACTGCCAAAGCTAGATATAATTTTCCTGCAAACATAAAAGCAACTGTAGCACCAAAATTTGTACCCAAATTTAATACCTTAGCTGTTGCAGTTGCTCTTAAAAAGTCTATACCTAAATATCTATTCATACTTATTGCAAAATATGTTCCAGTACCAGGTCCCAAAAGCCCATCATAAAACCCTACAGGAGCTGTACTTAATAATATTTTTTTAGTTGTAATTGAAAGTTTTGTATTTGTATCTTTTCTTTTTTTTAGTAACATAATCATAGCAACAGGAATAGAGAGTATTATAAGCCAATTTATAATCTCATCACTAATATACATAATTAAACTGCTTCCTAAATACGAAGCAACAATACATGGGATAAGTGCAACAAGGCCAATACCCCATACAATCTTTTTATGTTTTGCATATTTATATGTAGCTGTAATTGTTCCAGCCATGCTTGATAGTTTATTTGTTGCTAAGACTATTATAGGATTTAGTCCACTAAGAAGTAACATTGGTGCTTGAATCATACCTCCACCACCTGCAATAGCATCTATATACCCTGCAATAAATGCAGTAATAATTAAAATAACAAACCAAGTAAAAGATAGTTCTTGTAAAATTTCCATTAGGTATTCTACCCTAATACCCTTTTAGAAGTATCATAAACCATCTCATGGTATTGATTATTATTAAATTCAAATTCTTGAATCACTTCTAAACCCAATTTTCTTTTATGTGCTTCATAAGATCGAGGATTGATTTTATTTACAAAAGTTACTAAAATTGGATATCTTTTTGACATAGATTCAAGTGCAAAATCAAACAGTTTTTCTAACACTCCTGTTCCTCTTACAGATTTATCTATACATACTGGACCATATTGATAAGAGTTATCTACACTTAAAGTTTGACCAAGATATTTTAAATTTGGCAAATCTTTTATCATATGTGCAAACATAGGCCATTTTGACCAATATTGCCATGATGCACTCATAACATATCCTATAACTTCATCATCTTTTTTGGCTATAAATATCCCTTGCTCTTGATTGATAATATCACTTAATTGCTCTTTTGTAAAAGCTGTTGTTACAAATCCATCTTTTTTATCCTCTTCATCTATAGTATCAACTTGATATTTTGAGTGCAGTTTTAAAATCCCCTCAATATCATTTAGTTGTGCAATTTTTAATCTCATATATTCCCCTTTGTTTTTATCATACTTTTTAATGTTTTTTTATCAATATCGCTGTTTCTATTTTGTAGATGTTTTATAATTTTGTCAAATCTATCTTTTGGCAAGTGTTGTCCCAATTTTACTTTGCCTTTAATATCATCACTTTTAAGCATAAATACCTCTGTAGCATTTATCATCTTTTTATACACCTCATCACTTAGTGGCTTGTATAATCCTTCAGGTTGTAGTTTTTCCATCAAAGCTTGTAGTACTTCTACTTTTTGCTTATAATCAGTAATAATTTTTATATCTCCATTTATACAAACTGATTTAAAAAAATGTGTAGCAGGACAAGCCAAATCATCATCACTGCTAAAATATGATTGAATCATAGAGTATGATTCAACTACACTAAATGATGCTTTAGAATTATTATGAATAAACTTCATCTTTTTACCACTTTTGCTACCATGAAAATATAGATCGTCATCTATACAAACAAAATTTATAGGTACACTATATGGTATATTATTACTACAAAGTGCCAATGTACCATATGTAGCATTATCTAAAATCTCTTTTATTTCATCATAGTTTTGAATCTCAAATTGTGATTTCATATATAAACCTTATATTTTTTGTGGTAGTATATCACTAAAGTGTATTTATCACAAGTGCCAAATTATTAAATTTTTTAGGGGACAGTTTATGTATATAATAGATCCAAATTTAAAAACTCCACTATATCTACAGCTCTATAATGAACTCAAAAAAGATATTATAAACAATCTAAAACCAAATGACAAACTTCCCTCAATAAGAAAAATTGCTTCCACATATAATCTTAGTAAAAATACAGTTCAAAACGCTTATAGTCAATTATATGCCGAAGGGTATATTGATAGTTATGAAAAAAGTGGCTATTTTGTTTTAGATTTAAATGATGAAAAATTTATAACTACAAATAATATACAACCACAAAAAGAAAATCATACTTGTATATCATATAAATACGATTTTTATCCTGTAGGTTTAAGTGAAAAAAGCTTCCCTCTAAAACTATGGAAAAGATTAACATCTAAAGCGATAGATGAGAGTTTGGTATTTGGGAAATATTCAAATGGACAAGGGGAAATTGAGCTTAGAGAACAAATCTCAAAATATCTTATAGAATCAAGAGGGGTAAAATGTACTGCATCTAATATCATTATATCAAATGGCTTTAGTGAAGCTATGAGTTTGGTTGCAAAAATTATGAAAGAAAAATATACAACTCTTGCTATAGAAGACCCAGGATACCATATAGCAAAAAAGATATTTAAAAGTTTTGAATATAAAATAAACAGTATAAATATAACATCAAGTGGTATTGATATAAAACAAATTAAAAAACTTAAATCAAAAATACTATATATCACTCCATCACACCAATACCCAACAGGAGTGACAATACCAATAACAAATAGATTAGAGCTTCTAAAATGGGCAAAAAATACAAATAGTATCATTATAGAAGATGATTATGATAGTGAGCTAAGCTATATAAACAGACCAATTCCAGCTTTACAAGGGCTTGATAATCATGATAATGTTATATATTTTGGTACATTCTCAAAAGCATTATCTCCCACTTTAAGAGTTAGTTATATGGTTGTACCTGATTTTTTTATGCAACTTTATAAACAAACATTTGATTGTAATTTTGCAAAAGTATCACTTATAACACAAAAAACATTAACTCTTTTTTTAAAAGATGGTCATTATGAAAAGCATTTAAGAAAATTAAGAACTCAAAATAGAAAAAAACACAATCTTTTAAAAAACTATTTACACAAATACCTAAAAGAGAGTTTTAAAATAGAATCTTATGGTGCTGGATTATCAATACTAATTAACCCAACTGTACCGTTTGATATGAAAAAGTTTAAAAATTTAGCTGAACAAAATAGTATAAAACTCTATTTTGCACATAGTATTACTGATGGAAAATGGGAAGCTATAAGACTTGGTTTTGGAAGATTTAATCAAGAGAAATTAGAAGAAGCTATAAAACTACTTTCAAATATCTGGTTTGAATCTTGCATAAATTAAGATTTATTATTTTATACTTCAAATAAAAAAGGATAAATATGTTTTTTAAATATATTATTTTTATAATATTAATCTCATCTTCTATATTTGCAAATAGTTTTAAAACAAATATTTTTATAAAATGTGATCAAAATAAAGATAATCACCTAAATAAAAAAGAGTATGCCAAAATGTCATTAAAAAGATTTGAAAGATTTGATATATCTAAAGATAATCAAGTAGATCCAAAAGAGCTAAGCCAAACACAACTAGCAAAGCTAATGCCACAAATTGCAATAAACTGGTTTATAAGAAATGATATAAATCAAAATAAAATAGTAACAAAACAAGAAGCTATAAATGCATCAAATATAAAATTTAAAACATTAGATAAAAATAAAGATAATCTTTTAGATATAAAAGAGTGGATAGGGAATTTATAATACTCCCTATACCAACTTATTTTATATTAGTTTAACTGCTTAGCTACAAGAGTATTTACCACTTGAGGATTTGCTTTTCCTTGAGTGATTTTTAATACTTGACCTACAAAAAAGCCTAAAAGTTTTTTATTTCCAGCTTTGTATTTTTCTACATTATCTTGATTTTTAGCTATCACTTCATCAATAATTGGCAATATAATTTCTGGATCACTTATTTGAACTAATCCTTTATCTTTTACTATTTGTTTAGGTTCATCACCTGTTTTTGCCATTAGTTCAAACACCTCTTTGGCAATTTTATTTGAAATAGTGCCATCATCAATCATAGCAACCAAACTTGCTATTTGTGATGGAGTAAATTTTAATTTTTCTGATACTTTTAACTGCTTTGCTACTTCATTGGTAATAATATTTGCTAAATTAATTGCACTATTTAAAACACCAAATGCCTCTTGAAAAAATGATGAAAGCTCTTTATCTCTTGCAAGGATATTTGCTATTTCAGTGTTTAGTTTTAACTCATTTGTATATTTATCAAATAAAATCTTTTCATCTTTACTCATAGGCTCAGCTTCACCTACAGTTTGTTGTGTATTTTTAGGTTTGTTTGATACCCTTGATTGGTTTTGATTGTTTGTATTCTTTTTAGACCAAGAGTCTTTTAGTGAAACTATTTTGTTAAATACAGGATGTTCATCACTATAATCAACTGGTTCAGCATAAAAATACCCCTCCCTTTCAAACTGAAATCTTACATCTGGTTTTTGCTCAATCACTGCTGGTTCAATTAGTGCATCTTTGATTATTTGTAAAGAGTTCTCATTTAGATCTTCAACTCCTTGTGGTGCCTCATTTTTAAAAAGTCTGTCATAAAGTCTTAATTCAACTTTTTTAGCACTGTTTGCCTCTACCCACTGAATGGCACTTTTTACTTTTATACCACTTGTATCTGATCCACTTTTTGAGTCTTTATGGTATGTAACTATTAGCTCAGTTATATTTCCATCTTTATCTTTTATAGCCTCTTTAAAAGTGATAATATAAGCATACTTCAATCTTACACTTTGAGTTGGAGTTAGTCTAAAATACCCCTTTGGTGGATTTTGTGAAAAATCATTGGCATCTATATAGATATGTTTTGAAAAAGGCAGTTTTCTACTACCCTCTTTAGGTACATCGTGTGGATAGTATGAAGCATCAATTATCTCATTTCCATCATAGTTTTCAATAGTAACTTTCAAAGGTTTTACCACACACATAACTCTTGGTACTTTTTTATTCAGATCATCTCTGATACAAAATTCAAGTTGTGAAACATCAACCATAGAGTTTGCTTTTGCAATACCTACTGTATCACAAAAATTTATAATAGATTCAGGTGTATATCCTCTTCTTTTATATCCTGCAATAGTAGGAAGTCTAGGGTCATCCCAACCATTTACATATTTACCATCAACTAGTTCTAAAAGCTTTCTTTTACTCATAACTGTATAATTTATATTAAGTCTTGCAAATTCATGTTGATATGGTCTTGGTGGTTCTAATTTTAATGTATCAAGTACCCAGTCATATATATCACGATTGTTTTCAAACTCAAGTGTACAAATAGAGTGTGTAACTCCTTCTATATAATCAGATAAACAATGAGCAAAATCATACATAGGGTATATACACCACTTATCTCCTGCTCTAAAATGCTTAGCATGTCTGATTCTATATAAAAGTGGGTCTCTCATTTTCATATTAGATGAACTCATATCTATTTTAGCTCTTAAAATATGTTCACCCTCTTTAAACTCACCATTTTTCATTCTTTCAAAAAGGTCTAAGTTTTCCTCAACACTTCTTGAAGCATATTTACTTCTTTTTCCTGGAGTTGTTACAGTCCCTCTGTACTGTTTTATCTCATCTTCATTAAGGCTATCCACATAGGCTTTACCCATTTTTATAAGATCTATAGCCCAATCATAAAGTTTGTCAAAGTAATCACTAGTATGTCTTACATCACCATCCCATTTATATCCAAGCCATTGTACAGCATCTTGTAAGGCTTGCACATAAGCAGTATCCTCTTTAGTTGGATTTGTATCATCCATTCGAAGATTACAAACTCCATTAAACTCTTTTGCAATACCAAAATTTATAAAAATAGATTTTGCATGTCCAATATGTGGGAATCCATTTGGTTCAGGAGGAAATCTAGTAACTATATTTTTATATTTACCAGATTCTAAATCCTGCTCTACTATCGTTTGTAAAAAATTTTTACTTTTACTCATTATTATCAAACCTTTTGATTTTAAAACTATATATTATAAGGTTTGTATTTTATCAAATTAGTGCTTATAGTTGTTCTTTTAAAAAACACCCATTGCCATATGGTTTTTTTGAATAAAAATTTTTACCATATTGCACTATTAAAGCGTGAAATTCTTGATATATTATACGTAATTGGTTTTTATCTTTTATTTTATTTTCTAGTTGAGATTCTACAAGATTTTTGATATCTTTATATTTATATTTCTCATCTATAAGCTCTAGTTGCAAAAACAACCTTTTTGTATATGCATCTACTTTAAATTCAGGTTGATTATAAGCATAAAGCAGTATAGAATCTGCTGTTTCTTCTCCTATACCTACCACATCTAAAAGTTCATTTCTGCTTGGTATTTTACCATCTAATTTATCATAAAATTTTATAAACTCCAAAATATATCTTGTTTTTTGATTAAAATATCCAGATGTTTTAATAGCTTTTTTAAAATTTTCTATATCTATATTTTTAATGGCACTTGAGCTTAAACAATTTAACTCTTTTAAATTATTTAAAGATTTTACAACTGAAGTAAAAGTTGTATTTTGAGTTAAAATTGAGCCTAAACACACCTCAAATATCTCATCTTGATTTTTTGGAAAACTATAATCCAATGGATGATATGATGGGGTATGATTTATATATGGCCACCAACCTTGAGGACCATATTTGTCATATAAGAGTTGATAAATCTTATATATTTTATTTTGTGGCATACTCTACAGCTTTTTTTGCATGAATTGTTGTAGTATCATAAAGTTTTATATCACAATCTTTTTGTTGTACTAGCATAGCTATTTCTGTACAGCCTAATATCACACCCTCGACACCTTTTTTTTGAAGTTTTGATACAATTTTTAGATATTTTTGTTTTGATGATTCTTTTATAATACCCAAACACAACTCATCATAGATAATTTGATGAATAGTATTTATATCATCTTCATTTGGAACAACTACTTCTAAATCAAATTTATCTTTTAATCTTCCTTTGTAAAATTCCTCTTTCATAGTAAAAGCTGTTCCCAAAAGTGCAACTTTCTTTATCCCATCAGCCACTAAAACATGAGCTGTTGCATCAGCTATATGAAGTATTGGTATATCTATATTTTTTTCTATTATTGAGGCAACCTTATGCATAGTATTTGTACAAATTAGTAAAAAATCTACTCCTGCTTTTTGTAAATATCTTGCTTCATTTGAAAGTATAATCGCTGTTTGATCCCAATCCCCATTATGCTGAAGTTTTTCAATCTGCTCAAAATCTACACTATTTAAAACTACTTTTGCACTGTGAAGCCCACCTAGTTTATTTTTAATCTCTTCATTTATGATTTTATAATAATTTAATGAACTCTCCCAACTCATACCACCGAGTAAACCTATTTTTTTCATATAACCACCTTTATAACAATGTAATATTATTACATAATATATTCAATAAGTAAATAAATAATTTATATTTTATAACTTTACTAAATCTATACTATCCCAATCTTTGTAAAATATTATTTATAAAAGATATATCAAGCTTAGAAAAAGCAAACCATTTTTTACCTACATCTTTTAAACTTGCTCCTATATTATAAAGTTGGGTATTATCTATGATTAAAAATCTATCATGAGAATTTTTAAATATTTTTACTTCTAAATTATTATATTGTTTCTTATATTCTTCTATATCAAGTTTTAGTTGTTTATCTATTTTAGAAGTATATATTGTGACTTTTATATTTGTTATTTTACAAAACAATGTAAAAGTTGTATCATCTATATAATTATCTATAAGTATTATCTCTTTTTTAGCAGTTTTTATTAAATCATTTATAAAAGTATAGGCATTAAATACTTCTCCATCAAAAAATATACCTTGAGAACTTATATCTTTTGTTTTAAGTATCTTTATATCATAGCTTAATTGCTCCACTTTATTTTCTAATGATATAAATCTATCGTGAGTGATTTTTTCACTATTTATAATATATCCATTTGTAATATACTGTTTTAATATAGATGTTGCCCATTGGCGAAATTTAGTAGCTTGTTTTGAATTAACTCTATATCCAATAGATATAATCATATCTAGGTTGTAATGTTCTACATTTCTGCTTACTTCTCGATTACCCTCTTTCTGAACTGTCAAGTATTTCTTGACAGTTGAACTTTTTGATAATTCATTAGTTTTAAATATTTCGATAATATGTAAACTAATATTTTGTTTTGTTACTTCAAAAAGCTCACTTAATTGTTTTTGAGTTAACCAAACGGTATCACTATCAACTGAAACTTTCAATTCAATTTCACCATTGTTATATACTATATTATTTTCCATAATATACTCCAAACTTTTTTAAAACTC
>CAZAOJ010000032.1:8041-9833 GCA_964486745.1 uncultured Arcobacteraceae bacterium | reverse complement strand
GCTTTATAACCAAGATAGATAAGGTAAACGGCTCCTGCATATTTAATAATATCAAATAAAAATTGTGAGGATGCTACAATAATCCCAAGTCCAGTATATGATAAAGTCATAATCCCTACAGTTGCACTTACTCCTCCTAAAATAGTGTATAAAGAGGATTTAAATCCACTAGAAACTGATGTTGTAACTCCAAGTAATATATTTGGTCCTGGTGTTGCTGTTAAAATTAAGATTGCTAACAAATAATATATCCAAAGTTGAAGTTCCATACTTTTCCTTTACTGTTTATATTTTATTTTTATATTGTTTAAAATTGATACTGCAATAATAGTTAAAATTGTACCAACAATAGTGTTTATATATATTGGTTCATCTAAAAATATCCAGCTTAAAAATATAGCATTAAAAGGCACTAAAAATATAAAACTACTAGCTTCATTTGTTCCTATTTTAGTTATAGCTACAAAATAAATAGATGTTGCAAAAGTGGTACTAACAACTGAAATTAGTAAGAAATTTATCCAAAAAATATAATCAAAAGCAAAAATATTTCCACTTTCAAATGGAGTTATAAAATATCCAATAACAGTAGTAAATATATATACATAAAATGTAAATACAAGATGCTCAATACTTTTTAATTTTGAATTGGTAATTGTTAAAAATGACCATGAAAAAGAGGCATATATAAAATACAAATTTGATATTACCAAAATATCTTCAAGTTTAAATGACCAAATATCTAAAATAGTAGAAACACCAATAGCACCCAAAACCAAAGCAAAAATATCTTTTTTTAAAAGTTTTTTGCCAAAAAATGATACAAGCAATATAAATGTTAAAATAGGAGTAAGGGTAGTTACAAAAGCACCACCAAGACCAGGTGTGCCATATTTTGTGCCATCAAAGAAAAATATAGAATAAACAACCAAAAATATCGAAGCCAACAGTGCCAAACTGAGAGTTTTTATATCTATTTTAAATGATTTTTTCATATATACTAATACTGGAGCTAAAGTAACTGTAGTGATAAAATATCTATAAAATATTAGCTCTTGAGCAGTTATATAATTGCTTAATATTTTAGCAGCTACCCATGAAGCTCCCCATGATGTCATGGCAATTACCATTAAGATATAAAATATATTTTTATTACTTTTTTCCAAAATTCTTCCTTTTGATATGAAAGTATATATAAATATAGATTATTTGTATAGAATAATATTGCTATTATCTACAAGTTTTTTGGGAGTATAACCATATATTTTTTTAAAATTCTTTATAAAATGTGATTGATCACTAAAACCAACTTCTAAACTAACATCACTTAAACTATCACCATTTAAAATCAGATCTTTAGCTCTTTGTATCTTATATGCTACAATATAATTGTGAGGTGTTATTCCTAAATTATTTTTAAATACCCTCAAAAAATGATATTTACTTGGGTTTACATTATTTGCTAATTCATCAAGTGACAAATTTAATGCTTTTGTATCTTGAATATAATCAACTGTATCTCTTATAACTCTTTTATTATCAAAACTATCATCATAATTTCTTACACTACCTGTGTAATTTTTAATAAGATAAGATAAAACTTCAATAAGCTTTATCTCTATTTTCATAGAATCTTTTTCATAATAAACATTTATAAACAATTCATATAACATCTTATATAAATATATATCATCTATTAAATGTTTTTGAAAAATTGGTATTTTTTTTTCAAAAAATATCTGTTCATAGATATCGCTTACAAGTTCAACAGATGGATAAAAATTTGTATAAT
>CAZAOJ010000032.1:0-7941 GCA_964486745.1 uncultured Arcobacteraceae bacterium | reverse complement strand
TAATACCAATTGTATAAGTATTATGAAAATGTTTAGTGAAAATATTATCTGTATAATCAATATTTTCAAATAAAGTATTTTTTAAAGCTTCTAAATTCATATCTCATATTATCCAAAACTATTTAAAATTTATAGTATAATATTGCTATATCGACTAAAAAAGGATTATTTATGAGTTTAGATATCTATATTATGTATTTTTTTGTAGCATTTTTTTATATTATATCTCCAGGACCTGCAATATTTTTAGCTATTGCAAACGGACTAACTCACGATATGAAAGCAGTCGCTATATCATCTTTTGCAAATATTCTAGGACTTTTTATACTTTCAACTATCTCAATTTCTGGACTTGGACTAATTTTAACAACTTCAGCTACACTTTTTATGGCTGTAAAAATTATTGGTGCGGTTTATTTACTTTATTTAGGTATCAAACAATTTAAAAGTGTAGGAAAAGCAAATTTTATAGATGAAAAAACTCAAATCAAAAAAACCAACAAAGAGATATTTTTTGAAAGTTTTTTTCTAGCTGTAACTAATCCAAAGCCAATAATGTTTTTCATAGCTTTATTTCCGCAGTTTTTGAATACATCATATGCTATTGCTCCACAATTTTTTATACTTACACTAACTTTTATGTTTATATCATTTTGTAGTTTGTGTTGTTATGGATTTATCTCTAAAAATGCAAAAAGATATCTAAATGACCAAAATAAAATGGCATGGTTTCACAAAATCACAGGTGGGCTTTTTATACTTATGGGACTTGGACTTTTACAACTAAAAAGGGTACAAAACTAGGAGTTTATTATGATTATAGAATCTTCAAATATAGAACTAAACTCAACCTCATCATCAAAGACTACACATACTCACACTGTAGAAAAAAACTTCAGTCAAGAGCTTACAACTGCAAATAAACTAAAACAACAAGGCAAATTTATAAATGAAGCTGGAATGATTGATCAAAATATTAAAGTAGTAACTTCAAGTGAAAAGCAGCTTTGTGTACACGATTTGATGATAAAATTTATTGTAGAAAATCTTTTGGATAAACTTCTAGGAAAAACAAAAGAGCAAGATAATTCAAAAAGTGTAAAACTATACCCTTACGATGATAATAAAATCACAAAAGATACAGGAAAAACAGTTCTTAAAAACTTTTCTATGACTACCACATATGAATACAGCAAAACCAATCTTATAAAATTTGATTCAAAAGCAATTATAAAAACTAAAGATAAAGAGATAAATATAGATCTAAATATCCAATATACACAAAAGTTTTATGAAAAGCACCAAACAAAAATAGAGCAACAAAGAGCTGTATATATTGATCCTTTGATTATACAGTTTGATATAGAAGCTAAAAAATTTGATCTAATTGATGATACTCTTACATTTACTTTTGATATAAATAGTGATGGATACAAAGAAAAAATCCCATATCTAAATAGTGGCAGTGGTTTTTTAGCCTTAGATAAAAACAACAACCTAACTATAGATGATGGAAGTGAGCTTTTTGGCACAACTTCAAATGATGGCTTTAATGATTTAAAAGCTTATGATAAAGATGACAATGATTGGATAGATGAAAATGATGAAATATTTAAAGATCTTAGAATATGGTATAAAACAAAATTTGGAAAAGATGAGCTTATAGCTTTAGGTGATGCAAATATTGGAGCTATTTATCTAAATGATATAAACACACAGTTTTATTATGATAAAGATATCCAACAAAATATAGCAAAACTAAATTCTAGTTCAATTTTTATCACAGATGATGAAAAAATTGGAATACTTGGTGCAGTAGATTTTGTAAAAAATTAAATTCATAGATAAACCTGTTTTCTATGTGCTATTTTTGATACTAAAAACAGCTCACACTCTTGATAAAAAACAACTCTATAATCACCTATTCTTAGTCTATATGCTCCATCAAACGGTGTTTTTAATTTTTTTATTTTAGTTGGAATTGGATTTAAAACATATTGTTCAATACCATTTAATATTTCAGATGCTACAGATTTATCTAATTTTTGTAGTTGTTTTATTGCTTTTGGGTCATACTGGATATTATAACCCAAGTGAAGCCTTTACTTCATCATGACAAACAGTTTTTAAATTTCCCATTTTATAATCTGTTACAGTTTTTACAACTGCATCTGTATCAAAATAATCCTGTAATGCTTCTCTTACAACTTGTGCCTTTTTTTTGCCAGTTTTTAAAGCAATATCACTTAACTCTTCAATCAAATTCTCTTCTAGTGTTATTGTCATTTTCTTAGTCATAATTACCTCACTTAAACTTTATTTACCATATTTTACCATACAATATCTTCAACTATATAATTTTGCCCCTTTTTGCATAGAACTCTTTTCTAAACTCATCCCATTTTTGATTTAATATAGCTTCTCTTGCTTCACGCATAAGGTTTAAATAGTAGTGTAAATTATGAATTGAAGCCAATCTAAAATATGTCATCTCACCAGCTTTATAAAGATGATTTAGATATGCTCTACTATAATTCTTACAAGCATAACAACTACATGCTTCATCTATTGGCTTTTCATCTGTTTTAAACTGTGCTTTTCTTATATTGATTCGTCCAAAAGTGGTAAAAAGTGTACCGTTTCTAGCATTTCTTGTTGGCATCACACAATCAAACATATCAACACCACGATGAATATTTTCTATTAAATCTTCAGGAGTTCCAACCCCCATAAGATATCTTGGTTTATCTTTTGGCATATATTGTACTGTATGCTCAACTGTATCATACATCTCATTGTTTAATTCTCCAACACTAAGTCCACCAATTGCAAATCCATCATAATCTTCAAGTTCACAAAGTTGAGTAGCACTCATAGTTCTAAACTCTTTGTCTGTTCCACCTTGAATAATCGCAAATATATTTTGATCTATCCCTATACCTTTACTTTGTTGCTCTTTATGATAAGTAATAGCTTCTTTTGCCCATTTTGTAGTTCGTTCAATGCTTAGCTTAATTCTCTCTTTTGTATTTGGTAATGCTACCAAATCATCTAAAATCATCATAATATCACTACCTAAATCATACTGAGTATCAAGCACACTTTGTGGTGAAAAATAGTGTTTGCTTCCATCTATATGGGATTTGAACATTATCCCATCTTTATCTGCTTTGCTAATATCACTTAATGAAAAAGCTTGAAATCCACCACTATCTGTTAAAAAAGAGTTTGGAAATTTTGAAAAACCATGAAGCCCTCCAAATTGTTGAATTATTTTACTTCCAGGTCGCAAATAAAGATGATATGTGTTGCCCAAAATGATTTGTGCTCCTAAATCAAGCATATCTTTTGCATCAAGTGCCTTTACACTTGCTTGTGTACCTACAGGCATAAATACGGGGGTTTGTATCGTGCTATGAGCTGTTTTTATTGTACATGCTCTTGCATTATTATCAGTTTTATCTAGTTTAAATTCCATTTGGCTATAATATCCTTTATATTTATGTGAAATGGTTTGGTGTTTATGAAAAATATTTTAGTAATATTAGATGGTATTGTATCAAAAAAACTATTAAGTAGAATGGTAGAATCCAATGTCGTCAATAATATGTACGATGTAGTGTATATGGATGACTCTATATTGTGTGATGAAAAACCAGAAAATTTTACTTTTTACAAATTTGATCCTACCTCTTTTTCAAAGTTACATACAGTATTGTCAAAAGTTAGTCATACTGAAGTTTTAATAGTGTTAAGTAATAAAGATGAGATATTAAGCGTAATTAAAAATATCCGTACATACAAAAAGAATCTACAAATTACTATCTATAATAATTGGGATATTTCTATTAGCGATGATCCTTATGTTAATAATTACAATGGAATTGAAGTATTAGCAAATGGTTTACTTGAAAAATTACCAAATATCCCAATAGTAGCTCAGAATATTGGTCTAAGACAAGGTGAAATTATGGAGCTAAGAATTCCATTTGGAAGCTCTTATGCTTATAGATATATAGGATCTATTGAGCAAAAAAATTGGAAAATATTTGGTTTATATAGAAATGATAAACTACATAATATCAAGCCTTCACTTGTACTAAAACCAAATGATATAATTTTGATGATAGGAAATCCTGATGTATTGATGCAAGTTTATGCAACTATTACAAAAACACAAGGATTATTTCCTAGACCTTTTGGAGAAAACTTCTATCTATATTTTGATCTTTATTTACAAGATGACAAAGAGGTGATAAATTGTGCCAAAGAGACAAGAGATCTTCATAGAAAAATGAAAAATGATAAACTTATTGTTAAGATCACTCGCCCAACAAATAATCAAGTCTTAAAACAAATTTATGCAATATTTAAAAAATTAAACAATGTAGAGATAGAATTAGATTATCACAATCTAGGATTTAATAAAATATTAGGTGAAGATATTAAAAAATACAATGTAGGTATGCTAATAATTTCTCATACTCTTTTACAATTTAAAGAAGCAACAAGAAAAATACTAGAATTAAAAATACCATTATACAAACTTGGAATAGAACCAATTAGTAAAGTAACACAAACTGTAGTATTGCTAAATGAAGCTTCACATTATGAGCAGATATCTCCACTTGTATTTGATATATCAAATCAACTTAAAAATAAAGTCACAATTTATGATGCTGACCCTATTGAAGATAAACAAAGTGATGAGATTATAGAGCATTTTGAAAATCTAGGAAAAATCTTTAATACATCAGTTACCACAATTAGAAACAACAAAAATCCAATATCTGAACTACTAGCACAAAAAAATATTATACAGATTCTTCCACTTAGAGATGATATGTTTGAAACAAGATATTTAAAGTTTTTTAGTACAGATAGTGATCTTTTATCTTACGATATAAATCGTTATAACCAAATTTTAATACCAATTATTGAGGAGTAATATGAAATTCGAAAAATACCCTTTTGAAAAACTAACTAATCTTTTAGATGGCATTGAACCAAACAAAGATTATGAACCTAGCGTTTTAACTATAGGTGAACCAAAATTTGAAACACCAGATTTTATACAAGATAGTTTAAAACAAAATAGTGCTTTATTAAATAAATATCCAAAAAGTGCAGGTGAACTATATCTAAAAGAATCGATGATAAATTTTGTATCAAAAAGATTTAATGTAAAATTAACAAATCAACAGCTAATACCAACATTTGGGACAAGAGAAGTTTTATTTAATTTTCCTCAATTTTATCTATTTGATAAAAAAGATCCTACTATTGCTTTTACGAATCCATTTTATCAAATATATGAGGGTGCAGCAATTGCATCTAAAGCAAATGTAATATATATAAACCTTACAAAAGAGAATAACTTTAAAGCAACACTAAGTGAAGATGAACTTAAAAAATCTGATATGGTAATTTTAAACTTTCCAAACAACCCAACAAGTGCAAATATTACAATGCAAGAGCTTGAGATTTGGGTACAAAATGCTTTAAAATATGATTTTGTACTTATAAATGATGAGTGTTATTCAGAACTATATTTTGATGAAAATTCAAAACCACCCTCGCTACTTGAAGCAAGTATTAATGCAAAAAATAGTGAATTTAAAAATATACTTGTACTAAACTCAATATCAAAAAGAAGCTCAGCTCCAGGTCTTAGAAGTGGATTTATTGCTGGAGATGCAACTATACTAAAAGAGTATATGAAATATAGAACATATATAGGTTGTGCTATACCCGAACCTATCCAAAAAGCAGCTGCAATTGCATGGAATGATGAAGATCATGTAAAAACTTTTAGAGCTAACTACAAAAAAAATTTTGATTTGGCAAAAGAGATTTTAGGTATAAATCCTCCTGAAGCTACATTTTATATATGGCTTGAAGTTGAGGATGAACTAAAGTTTACAAAAGAGCTTTACAAACAAAAAAATATCAAAGTACTTCCAGGAAGCTTTTTAGGAAGAGATGGTATAGGCAAAGGTTATGTAAGAATAGCTTTAGTAGAACATCCAACAAAAACAAAAAATATACTACTAAGATTAAAGGAATTTTTAGATGAATCAAAATGAACTGCATGAAGCAAGAACAAATCCAGACTTTTTAAAATATCTTCAACAAACACAAGAAGATGCAATACAAACAAAAGATATCTCTGCACTTTATGAAGTACTTGATTCACTTTTAGTTTTAGATTTAAATGATGCTAATAGAATAGATTTAGTTTATGAAAATATTTTAAAAATTGCATTCGATAAAGTTGAAGAGTTTTTAGTAGATGATAAAAAACTATCATTAAAAGATGATGAACTATTTTATATAAGAGCCTTTTATGAACATGCTATTGAAAAATACAGTAGAGATAATTTTACTGGAGCAAAAGAGCTTTTTTATATACTTGCAAATATCATAGATGACAAAAAGCTATGTGATGCACTAGATGTGCATATCTATGCATGTGCAAATGAAATAGATATGGATACATTTTATGAAACATATGTTGATGTAGAGGCTATTACACAAGATGAAGTTTATGGATATTTTATTTTAAATTTTAAATTTGATACAAAAGAGTTTTTAGAACAAAACTCTTCAACTCTAAAAGCTCAATACAATGAGTTAAAGCATCTATTAGACACATAAAAGGCAAAATATGAGAATACATTTTATTGGAATTGGTGGGATTGGTTTATCTGCACTTGCTAGATTTTTACAATATAGTGGACATAAAGTTAGTGGAAGTGATATAAAATCAACCCCTATTACTCAAAAACTTCAAGAGGAAGGTATAGTTGTAAATATACCTCAAAGTGCTGATGCTATACAAAATCAAGATTTAGTGATATATAGTGCTGCAGTTACTCCTGATAACTGTGAAATATTAGCAGCCCAACAACAAAATTTAAAACTACTTTCAAGAAAAGAATCACTTGAGACTATTTTAAAAGATACAAAAAACTACTGTGTGTGTGCAGCTCATGGGAAAAGTACTACAACAGCCATGCTTAGTGCTATATTACAAAACAGTGCTTTAATAGGAGCTATTAGTAAGGAGTTTGACTCAAATTTTAGATATATAAATGACAGCTTATCTTTTGAAGCTGATGAGAGTGATGAGAGTTTTATACTTAGTAATCCATACTGTTCAATAGTATTAAATACTGAACCAGAACATATGGAATATTACCAATATGATAAAGAAAGATTTTATAACGCATATAAAAAGTTTTTGGATATTGCAAAACTAAGAGTTATAAATGCTGAAGATGATTTTTTAAAAGATTATGAAAAAGAAGCTATAAAACTATATCCAAGTAAAGATATAAAAAATATCACTTATGAGATAAAAGATAATCAACCATATACAAAATTTACTCTAAAAGATATGGGAGAATTTGAAGTATGGGGATTTGGAGAGCATATCGCACTTGATGCAGCAATGGCAATACTTGCAGCAAATCAAACTATGAGTATAGATACAATTAAACAAAATCTTCCAAAATATCAAGGAATAAAAAAACGATTTGATATAGTTCAAGCAAGTGAAAACTTTGTAGTAATTGATGATTATGCACATCATCCAACAGAGATAAAAGCTACTATTGAATCAGTTAAGATGTACAATGAATTAAACAATATTGATAAACTTACAATCATCTGGCAACCACACAAATATAGCCGTACAAAAGATAACCTTGAAGCATTTAAAGAGTGTTTTAAAGGGTGTAATAATCTTATAATATTACCCGTATGGAGTGTAGCTGAATCAATTATAATTATAGATTTTGTACATGAATTCAAACAATATAATCCTGTATTTGCTGATTTTGTAACAACTTATGATGGTAAAATAAATGTGATGAAAAACAATGTTTTGATTCAAACAATTACAACAGGAACAGTTCTTGGAGTTGGAGCTGGAGATAT
>CAZAOJ010000031.1:0-24125 GCA_964486745.1 uncultured Arcobacteraceae bacterium | reverse complement strand
CAATTTGCAATATTTTTTAACTAAGCTTTTTATTTTTGCTATAGTTTCAAATGTATAATTTACTCCGATATATCGGGTAGAAATTAACATTTTGTATGATTATTTGTCAAATATTATAATAAACATACATTTTGTTAAATTTATTTTTATTTAAGGATAGAATTATGAGTAAAAGATTATTAGATATATTAAGAGATAAAATTAGAACTAAACATTATAGTTTAAGCACAGAAAAAACTTATATTTATTGGTGTAAGTATTATATATTATTTCACAATAAAAATCATCCTAAAAATATGGGTAAAAAGGAAATCGAAGAGTTTTTAACATATCTTGCTGTTAAAAAAAATGTATCTCCCACTACACAGAATCAAGCATTCAATGCGATACTATTTTTATATACTCAGATTTTAGATATAGATTTAAAAAATGAAAATATCCAAGCTCTAAGAGCAAAAGAGAGAAAACATATCCCAGTGGTTTTAAGTAAAGATGAGGTTAAATTGATTATTTCAAATATACAAGGTCTTTATCAACTTATGGTAAAGCTAATGTATGGCTGCGGTCTTAGAATGAAGGAGCTTTTAAATTTAAGGATAAAAGATATTGATTTTTCTTATGATAAAGTATATATTTGGGATAGTAAATCTCTAAAAGATAGAACTGTTCCACTTCCATTATCTATAAAAGATGAGTTAAAATTGCAAGTAAAAAAGGTGCAAGAAATGCACAATCAAGACATAAAAAATGGTTTTGGAACGGTGCAATTACCACATCAACTTGAAAAAAAGTTTCCAAATGCAAAATTTGAAACCAAGTGGCAGTATCTATTTCCTATGAATAAAATATCAACAGACCCAAAAAGTGATATCCAAAGAAGACATCATATATTAGATATAACTTTTTCAAGAAATATAAAAAATGCTGTTAGAAAAAGTAATATTTATAAAAAAATTTCCGCTCATACTTTCAGGCACTCTTTTGCAACACATCTATTGCAAGCAGGAACTGATATTCGTTCAATTCAAGAATTACTTGGACATAAATCAGTTGAAACTACTATGATTTACACACATGTAATAAAAGAATTAAACAAAGATGAGATAAAATCTCCTCTTGATTTCTAAGGATAAAAATTGGCAAAGAAAAAACAATCAATATTTGAGTGTCAGCACTGTGGTGAGCAAAGCAGCAAATGGCTTGGGAAATGTCCTTCATGTGGAGGATGGGATAGTTTTGTAGAGCTTACAGTTTCACAGCAAGAAGATCTTAAAAAAACAGCAAAAGCTATAAGTAAAGATAGCAAAGCAACACCTATTACTCAAATAGAACAAGACAATATTACAAGATATAGTTCAGGAGATAATGAATTTGATTTGGTGATGGGTGGAGGGATAGTTCCTGGTAGTCTTACACTTATTGGTGGAAGTCCAGGAGTTGGTAAGTCAACCTTACTTCTAAAAATAGCAAGTAATCTAGCAAAACAAAAATCAAATGTCCTATATGTATCAGGTGAAGAAAGTGCTGGACAGATAAAACTAAGAGCAAATAGACTAGATGCAAATGACGAACAACTCTTTTTATTATCAGAAATATCACTTGAAGCTATATTTGAAGAGTTACTAAAAAAAGATTATAAATATGTGGTAATTGATTCTATTCAAACAATATATTCAGATAATCTAACATCAGCGCCAGGGAGTGTATCACAAGTCAGAGAGATCACTTTTGAGCTTATGAGAAAAGCAAAAGAAAATAATATAGCTATATTTATTATAGGTCATATTACAAAAGAAGGTTCTATTGCAGGTCCAAGAGTATTAGAGCATATGGTTGATACAGTTTTATACTTTGAAGGTGATTCTAGTAAAGAGATTAGGATGCTAAGAGGATTTAAAAATCGTTTTGGAAGTACTAGTGAGATTGGTATATTTGAGATGACTCAAGAGGGACTAGTAAGTGCAAAAGATATAGCATCTAAATTTTTTAATAAAGGTAAATCCCAAAGTGGCTCAGCACTTACTGTATCTATGGAGGGAAGTCGTGCTATTATACTTGAAGTTCAAGCATTGGTTACAGATAGTATATATCCAAATCCAAAAAGAAGTGCAACAGGACTTGATACAAATAGACTAAATATGCTTTTAGCATTGTTAGAAAAAAAGTTAGACTTACCACTAAATCAATATGATGTATTTATAAATATTAGTGGTGGTATTAAGATAAAAGAGAGTTCCGCTGATCTTGCAGTAATTGCAGCTATTATTAGTAGTTTTAGAGATCGTCCTATTTCTAAAGAAACAGTATTTATAGGGGAAGTTAGTTTAACTGGAGAGATCAAAGATGTATATTCTAGTGCTATTAGATTAAACGAAGCAGCAGCCCAAGGTATAAAAAAAGCAGTCATATCAAAAAAAACTAAAACAAAAAGTAACATCAAGTGCTTTGAAGTAGATGAAGTTGTAAAGATGATAGAGTTATTTTAGTAGTATTTAGATATAATAGCCAAAATATATAATAGGAACTTATAATGACCGAACGAAACAAATGTGCTGTAGTACGTATGGAAGAAGGATACTTAAGCTTAACAGTTGAATATAGTAATAATGAAACAAGACTTCAAATAGCAGAAGTGATCAAGCAAGTTGAAGAGGAGATGAAAATATATCCATCTGTAGTACGAAGAGCTATAAATGATCATGCTGGAAACTTTTCTATAGAGTTTGATGCAGAAGATGATAACTGTAGAGATGGTGGAGCTTTTTTTGAAAGAGTTATGAAAATTTTAGGAATAGATACTTGCGAATAGATTTAGATAATCACACCTCATGTGTGATTGATCTTGAGTTTTTAGAAAAAATATTAGATGAATTGACATCAAAAAATATTGAACTTGTTATTACCAATAAAGATACAATACAACAAATCAACAAAGAATACAGAAATATTGATAATCCAACAGATGTATTAAGCTTTCCTTTAGAGCAAATGGATGGTATGCCTTTAGGTTCTGTTATTATATGCGCTGAAATTGTAGAAGAAAAATCAAAAGAGTTTAACCATAGTTTTGATGAAGAGCTTAGTTTGATGTTTATTCATGGATTATTGCATTGTATGGGATATGACCATGAGGTTGATGATGGTGAGCATCGAAATAAAGAGATTGAATTGATAAATAAATTCAATTTACCAAAAAGTTTAATTGTAAGGACACAAGAATAAATGGATATATTTATATTTATAGTTTCAATGGGTGCATTGATATATGGAGCTGATTTTATTATAGAACAAAGTGAAAAGATAGCTTTACACTTTGATATTTCACCTTTTGTGATTGGTGCAACACTTGTAGCATTGGGTACAAGTTTACCTGAGATGGCTGTTAGTATGAGTGCATCACTTCAAGGTAGTGGAGATATAGCTGTAGCAAATGTAATTGGAAGCACTATTTTTAATATTTCATTAGTATTAGGTGTAGTATTTTTAATGGCAAAAAATATAAATCCTACAAGAGATCTTTTTGCAAAAGATTCATCATGGGCGTTATTCCCTATACTTATTTTTATTTTGATGAGTTTAGATGGAGTATTAAATTTTGTTGATGGATTGTTATTTTTAGTTCTTATGGGAGCATATTTACTATTTCTTGTGCAAAGTAATCAAGTAGAACAAATCGATGATGAAGATGAAAAAGAAAATTTTAATTGGACAAGAGCATTAATATTTTTAAGTATAGGATTTGTATTTGTTGTAGGTGGAGCCGATTTTGCAATTGAAAGTGCTGGAAATATTGCTAGATCATTTGGTATTAGTGAGTGGGTAATTGGATTGTTTTTAGTTGCATTTGGTACTAGTTTACCCGAACTTGTAGTTAGTGTAAAAGCTGCACTTAAAAATAATGCAGACTTAGCAATAGGAGCAATTATAGGTAGTAATGTAGCAAACTTTACTATGGTATTAGGACTTAGTGCTATGGTAAATCCTTTAAATGTAGATTTAAATGCAAACTTTTTTGATATAGCTGCGGCATTTATAGTTACTCTTATGCTTGTGTTTATCACTGCAAATAAACTTTATAATAAATCAGCAGGAATTGCTCTGATGGTTGTACTTGGTTTAGTTATACAAAATAGTTTATAAGGTATGCCCTATTTTGTTTAAATATTTCATATTAGCTATTGTTTTATGTTTTTCTTTAAGTGCAAAAACATTTACAATAGCATCTTACAATGTACAGAATCTTTTTGACTTAAAAAATGATGGTACAGAATATAAAGAATATAATCCAAACAAAAATAAAAGATGGAATAAATCAGCTTTAAATACAAAATTAAAAAATATCCAAAAAGTTATAAATGATTTAAATCCTACAATTATAGCACTTCAAGAAATAGAGTCAAAACATGCATTTGAAAATTTAAAACAAAAATTACCACAATACAAATATGGTGCATTTCTAAAAAATAAAGATACAGCAATAGGTGTAGCTATTCTTAGTAAAATACCAATAATAAAAACCTCAAAAATAAAAATTTATTCAAATAAATCATATTCTAGACCTATATTAAAAGTTAGATTAAAAATACAAAATAAAGAATTTATTGTATATATCAATCATTGGAGATCAAAAAGAGCACCAGAATCATATAGAATTGATTATGCTAATAGTTTAAAAAAAGAATTAGTAAGCTTAGATAATAAAGGCATAGATTACATAGTACTAGGTGATTTTAATAGCAATTATAATGAAAGTGAAACAATAAAATATGAAAAAGATCTAAATGATACTTTTGGAGTCACTGCTATAAATGATATATTACAAAAGCCATTAAAACTTCAAAATCTATGGTATGAACTACCATATTCTGAAAGGTTTAGCTATAAATATCATAATCAAAATACAACTCCAGATAGTATAATCTTATCAAAAAATCTTTATGATAAGTATGGAATTTCATATATAGATAATAGTTTTAAAGTATTTAAACCATTTTATTTATATAAAAATAAAAAAATAAAATCATGGAATTTTGTACATATAAAAAATAATTTAAATTTAAAAGGTTATTCAGATCATCTACCAATAATAGCTACTTTTAATACTAATCCATTTAAGAAAATAAAAACAAAAGATACTAGTAATTTTACAATTAAAACTTTATATGATATAGAAAAAATATCTACTCCTATTAGATTAAAAAATGTCGCAGTATTATATAAAGTAAAAAATAGTGCAATATTAAAACAAAAAAATAATAGAGCTATTTGGGCATATAATTGTGCAAACAACCTAGAAATTGGGAAATTATATGATATAACTATATCAAAAATTGGAAGATACAATGGCCTTAAAGAGATAAAAAAAATTGATAATACAAAGTTTATTAAAAAAATTGATTCAATAAAAAAATATTTAATTAATTCAAATAAAATAGATCTACATGATATGAAATATCAAAATGAATTGATTACAAATCTAAGAGGAATATATAAAAAAGGTTATTTATATTTTGATAAAAATAAGATAAAACTTTATATAAAAGATAAAAAACTCTTGATTAAAGATGGACAAAAAGTTATAATATATCGTGCTCATCTATCGAATTTTAGATCAAAAGTACAATTAGTAATTTATAAACAAAGTGATATTGATGTTATTTAAAGCAATTTTTACAAATAGTAGTGGAATATTACTATCTAGACTTTTAGGTTTTGTAAGAGATCTTCTTATGGCTTCAATACTGGGTGCAAATATTTATAGTGATATATTTTTTGTAGCTTTTAAATTACCAAATCTTTTTAGAAGAATATTCGCAGAAGGTGCTTTTACTCAAGCATTTATTCCTGCGTATGCAAAATCAAGACAAAAAGTTAGATTTTCTACATTAATATTTACTCAATTTATGGCATTTTTGATTATCTTATCATTGATTGTTAGTTTATTTGCACATTATATTACAAAAGCTATAGCTATTGGTTTTGATGATGCTACTATTGATTTAGCTGCGCCATTGGTTGCTATTAATTTTTACTATTTACCTTTGATATTTATAGTTACATTTTTAGCTGCCCTACTTCAATATAAACATCATTTTGCGACAACCGCATTTGCAACTGCACTTTTAAATATAGCTATGATAACAGCACTTCTTATATCAAATGGTATGGCAAAGTTTGATATTGTTTATTATCTAAGTTATGGTGTTATTGCTGGTGGAATATTGCAAGTTGCTGTACATATAATCGCTTTAAAAAGAAAAAATCTTTTTAAAGCTTTTGCTTTTAAATCAAAAGTGCTTAAAAAGGATGCTCAAAACTCTAAATTTTATAAGAAGTTTATCCCTGCAGTATTTGGGTCTAGTACTTCACATATATCTGCATTTTTAGATACTTGGCTTGCTTCATTTTTAGTAACAGGAAGTATTAGTTATCTGTATTATGCAAATAGAGTGTTTCAATTACCTTTAGCATTGTTTGCTATTGCAACTTCAATTGCCCTATTTCCAATGGTAGCAAAAAATATAAAAAATAAAAATGAGCATTTAGCCTTAAGACATCTTCGTAAAGCTTTTTTTGCTTTGCTTATTGTGTTGGGTATATCTATGATTATTGGGTTGGTATTTAGTTCACAAATAGTATGGTTATTATTTGAACGAGGTGCATTTACATCTGCTGATACAGCTAATACATCACTAGTTTTATCTATGTATTTAATAGGTCTTTTACCTTATGGTTTAGCAAAAATATTTTCACTTTGGTTATATGCACATGAAAAACAACTCCTAGCAGCAAAAATTGCAGCTAAATCTTTGGGATTTAATATAATATTTTCATTGATTTTGATTGTTCCATATGAAGCATCAGGACTTGCACTTGCTAGTACACTTAGTGGTTTTGTGCTGTTTTATCTTACAATTAAAGAATTTGGCTATAATAAATTTTTACAATTGATAAAAATAGGTGATAAATGATAAAATTTTTAAAACAATATGTTCCGTATTATAAAGATTATATAAGACAATTTATATATGTATTTATTGGTATGATATTAGTTTCTGGGGGAACAGCAGGAACAGCATACATAATAAAACCAATTTTAGATGATATTTTTGTTACAAAAAATGAAGATATGCTTCATCTTTTACCATTTTTAGTTGTTGCTTTATATGCAGCTAAAGGTATTGGTAAATTTATACAAATATACTACACTTCATATATTGGTCAAGATATCATAAGAAAAGTAAGAGATAAACTTTTATTGCATATTTTAAAACTTGATATGACATTTTTCCAAGGTATGCATGGCGGAGAACTTATTAGTCGTGTAACAAATGATATAAATCGTATTCAACATGCCGTTTCAGAACAAATTGCAGAGTATATAAGAGAAATTATGACTATAATTGCACTTGTTGGTATGATTATTTATCAAAGTCCTGAATTAGCTTTTTATGGTCTTGTAGTACTTCCTATTGTAATTTTTCCACTGGCTATTTTGGCTAAAAAGATGAAAAAACTATCATTTCAATCTCAAGAAAAGAATTCAGATATAACTTCACACTTAAGTGAAATTTTTAATAATATTGAGATTATACAAGCAAATAGAGCACAAGATTTAGAAACAAATAAATTTATGCAACATAATTTAGAATTTTTTAAATTAAATATAAAAGCAGTTAGAAATAATGCACTAACCTCTCCTATTATGGAGATTATTGGAGCATTTGCAGCTGCAGCTATTATTATTGTTGGTGGACAGCAAGTTATTGATGGGGAGCTAACTGTTGGAGAGTTTTTCTCATTTATGACGGCACTTTTTATGCTTTATACTCCTATTAAAAAAGTAGCTGCAACTTATAATATTATGCAAGATGCACTAGCAGCTAATGAAAGAGTAAATTATATATTTTCATTAGAATCAAATATAGTTCCAGGAAAAGATAAACTAGATGAAAAAATACAAAAAATAGAATTTAAAAATGTTTGTTTATCTTATGATGATAAAGAAGCTTTAAGAAATATAAATTTTGAAGTAAATGACGGTGAAAAAATTGCTTTAGTTGGAGATAGTGGTGGAGGAAAAAGTTCTGTTATAAATCTTCTTGTTAGATTTTATGATATAAACAGTGGTGAATTAACCATAAATGGAAAAGCAATAAAAAGCTTTGACCTTGATACTTTAAGAGATAATATCTCAATAGTAACTCAACGAGTTTATATATTTAATGACACAGTTGCTCAAAATATTGCTTATGGTCAACCATATGATGAAAAAAGAGTTTTAGAAGTACTTCAACAAGCTCATGCTTTAGATTTTGTAAATAATTTACAAGATGGTATTCATACTAAATTGGATGAGTTTGGTACAAACCTAAGTGGTGGTCAAAGACAAAGAATTGCAATAGCTAGGGCTTTATATAAAGATCCTCAAATACTAATTTTAGATGAAGCTACAAGTGCATTGGATAATGAAAGTGAATCTATTATATCTGAAGTACTAAATGAAGTTACAAAAGATAAAATTACATTTATGATTGCTCATAGATTAAGTACAATTAAAAATGCTGATAAGATTTTGGTATTTAATAAGGGCGAAATCGTATGTACAGGAAATGAAAAAGAGCTTTTGGATAACTGTAAAGAATATCAACGACTATATAATTTAGCAAATTTATAGTATAATCGCGAATAAATAGAAAATTAAAGGAAAAAACATATGATAAGTTATTCTACTATTAAAAAATTTATGTTTAATTTTGATCCAGAAACTGCACACAATATTGCAGAGTGTGGATTAAAAATATTGCCATATTGTTGTACTTTACAAAATAAAATGATCGAAGAAAATTTTGTAGAAGATGATATGTTAAAACAAGAATTTTTTGGAGTTGAATTTAAAAATCCAGTTGGACTTGGAGCTGGATTTGATAAAAATGCAACTATGATAGAATCTATGACTTCTATGGGATTTGGATTTACTGAAATTGGTACAATGACACCAAAACCTCAAGATGGAAATCCTAAACCTAGATTATTTAGATTTGTTGAAGAAGAATCAATTCAAAATGCAATGGGATTTAATAATAAAGGTGCTGAAGTTGTATCTAAAAACTTATCAAAAGTTTATCCTGCAGCTATTCCTGTTGGAGCTAATATAGGAAAAAATAAATTAACACCGCAAGATGATGCTCTGCACGATTATAAAGTATTAATAAGAGAATTTAGAGATATAAGTGATTATTTAGTTATTAATATTTCTAGTCCAAATACACCAAATCTTAGAGATTTACAAAATGAATCATTTATAAAAGAATTATTTACTATGGCTAAAGGTATTACAACTAAGCCAATTTTATTAAAGATAGCTCCAGATATGGAAGCGAGTGTTGCAATAGATTTATGTAATACTGCTATACAAAGTGGTGCGGATGGAATAATAGCAACAAATACTACAATTGATTATTCACTTTTACCAAATCCAAAATCTTTTGGTGGAATAAGTGGTGCAGTACTTGCAGATAAATCATACAACCTTTTTAAAGAGCTTGGTCGTGAATTACATGATAAAACTATGCTAATAAGCGTAGGTGGAATAAGTGATGCTTCTGAAGCATATAGAAGAATAAAAGCTGGTGCTTCTCTAGTACAAAGTTTATCAGGATTTATATTTAAAGGTCCACATATGTGTGCTAATATCAATAATGGATTAATTGATTTGCTAAAAAAAGATGGGTATACACATATATCTCAAGCAATTGGAGCAGATTATAAATAATATGTTTAAATTTTTAACTTTAATAATATTTTCAGGAGTAATAATGGCAAATAGCCTACCAAAATACTATACACAAACTTTAGATAATGGATTACAAGTAGTTGTAATCCCAATGAAAAATGGAACAGACGTAATTACTACAGATATATTTTATAAAGTTGGTAGTAGAAATGAAATAATGGGGAAAAGTGGTATAGCTCATATGCTAGAACATCTTAATTTTAAATCTACAAAAAAACTAAAATCTGGAGAATTTGACACTATTGTAAAAGGTTTTGGTGGAGTAAATAATGCTAGTACAGGATTTGATTATACTCAGTATTATATCAAGTCAAGTACAAAAAATGCATCAAAATCAATGGAGTTATTTGCTGAATTAATGCAAAATCTGACTCTAAAAGATGAAGAATTTCAACCAGAAAGAGATGTTGTAGCAGAAGAAAGAAGATGGAGAACAGATAATAATCCTATGGGATATATGCAGTTTAGAATGTTTAATAATATGTTTTTATACCATTCTTATCATTGGACACCAATTGGATTTATGAGTGATATTAAAAATTGGACTATAAATGATATAAGAGATTTTCATAGTACTTATTATCAGCCTAAAAATGCAGTTTTAATTGTAAGTGGCGATATAGATGAAAAAAGTGCATTTAAATTAGCAAAGAAACATTTTAGTAAGATTAAAAATACAAAACCTATACCAAAAAAGGTTCATACAGTAGAACCCGTTCAAGATGGTGAAAAAACTGTAGTAATTTATAAAGATTCTCAAGTGCAAATGATATCTATAGCATTTCATATACCAAACTTTGAACACAAAGATCAAGTAGCACTTAGTGCTTTAAGTGAGATGTTAAGTAGTGGTAAAAGCTCTATTTTACAAAAAGTATTAGTTGATGAAAAACAACTTGTAAATAGTGTATATGGATATAATATGGAAACTAAAGATCCTGGTATATTTGTATTTACTGCTGTTTGTAATCCTGGAGTTGATGCAATAGATGTAAAAAAAGAGCTTTGGAAAATAATAAAAAATATACAAGCTGGAAAAATATTAAAAAGTGATCTTGAAAAAATAAAAATAAATACAAAAGCTGACTTTATCTTTTCACTTGAAAGTTCTTCTAGTGTAGCAAGTCTTTATGGAAGCTATTTTGCAAGAGGAAATATTAAACCACTTTTTAGCTATGAGCAAGATATTGAAAATCTTAAAATAAAAGATTTAGTAAATGTATCTAAAAAATATTTAACAAAGAAAAATTCAACAACAATTATATTAAAAAAGGAAGAAAAATGAATGATTTAATCGGTGCTATGACAGCACTTGTAACACCATTTAAAAATGGTCAACTTGATGCTAATACTTATGAGTCTTTAATTAAACGACAAATTGCACAAGGAATTGACTGTGTAGTACCTGTTGGAACAACTGGAGAAAGCCCTACCCTTACTCATGATGAACATAAACTTTGTATTGAAATTGCAGTTGCAACTTGTAAAGGTACAAATGCAAAAGTAATTGCTGGAGCTGGAAGTAATAGTACAAATGAAGCTGTAGAATTAGCTAAATTTGCTCAAAAAGTTGGAGCAGATGCAATTTTATCTATTGCACCATATTATAATAAACCAACTCAAGAAGGATTATATCAACACTATAAAGCAATAGCATCTTCTATTGAAATTCCTACTATGTTATACAATGTACCAGGTAGAACTGTAGTTGATATTGAAGCATCTACTGCTGTTAGATTATATAATGATGTACCAAACATATATGCTATTAAAGAAGCTACAGGAAGTTTGGAGCGAACTATTGAATTACTTGTAAATGCACCTGAATTTGCAGTTATAAGTGGCGATGATGCTATTGATTATCCAATGATGGCACAAGGTGCTAGTGGGTGTATCTCTGTGACAGCAAATTTACTTCCAAATTTAAAATCAGATCTTATTCACGCTGCACAAAAAGGTGATTTTGCAAAAGCAAAAGAGATAAATAATATGCTTTATCCATTGAATAAAGTTTTATTTTGTGAAGCAAATCCTATTCCAATCAAAGCTGCAATGTATATGGCAGGTTTAATTGATACTTTAGAGTATAGACTTCCACTTACTGCTCCAAGTGTAGAAAATATGAAAAAAATTGAAGCTGTATTAGCTCAATATGATATTATAAAATAAGGATTAAAATGAGTAATAAAACATTAGTTATAACTGGTGCAACAAAAGGTATAGGTAAAGCATGTGCTTATAGATTTGCCAAAGAGGGAATTAATATTGCTTTTACATATAATTCAAATGAAGATTCTGCTAAAGAAATTGCACAAGATTTAGAATCAAAATATGGAATAAAAGCAAGATATTACCCATTTAATATACTTGAACCAGAAACTGCAAAAGAATTATTTGCAAAAATTGATGAAGATTTTGAAACAATCGATTTCTTTATATCAAATGCTATGATTTATGGTAGAGCCGTAATTGGTGGATATGGTAAATATATGAAACTAAAACCAAGAGGTTTAAACAATATATATACTGCTACTGTTGATGCTTTTGTAACTTGTTCTCAACAAGCAGCAAAAAGAATGGAAAAAAATGGTGGTGGAGCAATTGTATCATTAAGTTCTACAGGAAATATTGTATATACTCCAAACTATGCAGGGCATGGTACAAATAAAGCTGCAGTTGAAGCTATGGTTAGATACGCTGCAACTGAACTTGGTTGTATGGGTATTAGAGTAAATGCTGTAAGTGGTGGTCCTATTGATACTGATGCACTTAAAGCATTTGCAAACTATGAAGAAGTTGTTAATAAAACAAAAGAATTATCTCCATTAGGTAGAATGGGAACTCCTGAAGATTTGGCAAATTCTTGTTATTTCTTATGTAGCAAAGATGCTAGTTGGATCACAGGTACTACTTTGATAGTTGATGGTGGGACTACATTTAATAAATAATGACAAATAATAAGAATATAAATTTACCAAACATTTTAGCAACATTTAGGATTTTATTGGCACCTTTGATGTTGTGGCTTCTTGTAGATAGAGATAATGCAATATTTGCATCTTGGGATCCATCATGGCTTGATTATTTTGCAGGCTTAGTTTTCGTAATAGCTTCTGTAACAGATTTTTTTGATGGATTTATAGCAAGATCTTGGGATCAAATGACTCAACTTGGTGCTATTATTGATCCTCTTGCAGATAAAATGCTTATGCTTGCAGGTTTTTTGGGATTAATGATGCTTGATAGAGCAAGTGTATGGGCAGTATTTTTAATACTTACTAGAGAATTTTTTATTACAGGATTACGTGTAATGGCAGTTTCAAACGGTAAAAGTGTCGCTTCTACCATGGCTGGAAAGATAAAAACAGTTATACAGATGTTTGCTATTGGGTTTATGATTATGAATTGGCCTTATGCCTCAACAATACTTTGGATAGCAGTAGCAATTACACTGTACTCTGGATATGAATATATAAAGGATTTTTTTAGTTAATGGGTACAATTACTTTTTTACTAGTACTTTCTGTACTAGTTTTTATACATGAATTAGGACATTTTACAGCTGCTAGATATTTTGGTGTGACTGTACATGTTTTTTCTATTGGATTTGGTAAGAAAATATATTCAAAAATGTATAAAGGAACTCAATGGTCTATCTCTTTAATACCACTTGGTGGGTATGTAAAGATGAAAGGTCAAGATGATATGAATCCTGCAGCTGTAAGTAGTGATAAAGACAGTTACAACAGCTTAAAACCATGGCAAAGAATTGTTATACTAGCAGCTGGTCCAGGAGCTAATTTTATATTAGCATTTTTCTTATATCTTATGATAGCACTTATGGGAAGTAATGCTTTATCTCCAACTATTGGAAAAGTATTACCAAATTCACCTGCACTTAAAGCTGGATTGCAAGTAAATGATGAGATTATAAAAATAAATGATACAACAATACGAACTTGGAATGAACTAAGTAAAGTTATAAAAGTATCAGATCAAACTATGAAGTTTGTAATAAAACGAGATAATAAAATATATGTTAAAACTATAAGACCACATCTTGGTGATACTCAAAATATGTTTAGGGAAAAAGTTAAAAAACTTATGATTGGTATTGCTCCAGCTCCTAAACTTGTAGTCGTACATTATTCTGTTGGTGAGGCAATATCATATGCATATGATAGAACATACGAAGCTAGTAAAATGATATTCTTAGGTATCCAAAAAATGATACAAGGTATAATTCCAAGTAGTGAAGTTGGTGGAGTTATTACTATTGGAAAAGTTATAAGTGATGCTTCTCAAAGTGGTATAATTGCACTATTTACTATTATGGCACTAATATCTGTAAACTTGGGAGTATTAAACTTATTACCTATACCAGCACTTGATGGTGGACATATTATGTTTAATCTATATGAGATAATTACAAGAAGAAAACCAAGCCAAAATGTACTTGTATATCTAACTATTGGTGGATGGGTAATACTTGCTGGTCTTATGGGATTAGGTATGTATAACGATATAATAAGATTAATAAATAATTAGGATAGATAATGACAAAAGAACAAGCAATTATAAATTTAGATGAGATGATTACTGCTATAGAAAAAGCTAGAATTAATTTAAGTAAACACCATATTGTAAAACTTGTAGCTGTTAGTAAATACAGTTCTAGTGAAGATGTTGAAATTCTTTACAATGCTGGACAAAGAGCATTTGGTGAAAATAAAGTTCAAGATTTAAAAGACAAGTCATCAAAACTTGATAATTTACCAATTGAGTGGCATTTTATAGGTACATTGCAAAAAAATAAAATAAATAATCTAATTGATTTAAATCCATCTTTAATGCAATCACTTGATAGTCTTGATTTAGCTTTAGAATTAGATAAAAAATTAAAAGCTAAAGATAAAAAAATGAATTGTTTACTTCAAATTAATAGTGCAAATGAGGATACAAAATCTGGTGTATCTACACAAGAAGCTATTGAGATATATAATAAAATTCAAAAAGAGTGTTCAAATATAAACCTAAAAGGTGTTATGAGTATTGGTGCTCATACGCAAGATGAAAAACTTATTGAAGATAGTTTTAGAAAAACAAAAGAGATTTTTGATATAGTTGAAGAACAAAATGGTGCAACTATATGTTCTATGGGTATGAGTAGTGATTTTAAGTTAGCAATAAAATGTGGTTCAAATATGATTAGAGTTGGCTCTAAACTTTTTAAGTAGGAATTGAATAAAATATAAGATGAGACATCTAAAGGGATATGGTAAAAGATACTTTTCACTAGCAATTATTGCTATGTACTCAACTATTAGTAAGCTATGTAATGCTGATATAAATTTTCAGTATCATATAAAAGCTTTTGAGTATTTACCACTTAAACAAGCACCACCTAGAAGCTTGTTTATATAATGACGATAAATAAAAATACAAAAAAGGGAAAATTATGCATATAGAAGCAGGAGTAGTAGCGGGGGCTAAAATGTTATTAAGTTATGGTACAGCTGCAGCTGTACTAGGTACAACAGCTAAATTAGCAATTGATAATATTAAAGAAAATGGGGTTATTTCTTTAGCCTTAAAAAGTATTATAGCAACAATTATTGTTTTTTGTTGTTTTGAAGTATTACCACACTATCCTATTGGAGTTAGTGAAGTTCACCTTATTTTAGGTACTACTATATTTTTAGTATTTGGAATTGCTCCAGCAGCAATTGGACTTGCTCTTGGATTATTGATTCAAGGTTTATTCTTTGCACAGTTTGATTTACCTCAATATGGCATAAATGTAACAACTTTATTAGCAAGTATGTTAATTTTAAATTATGCTAGTAAAAAAATTATTCCACAAGGTATTGCTTATAAAGATATCAATTATGCTCAAATGTTAAAAATGAGTATAGTGTGGGAAGGTGCAGTTGTATCATGGGTTGGATTTTGGGCATTATATGGTCAAGGATTTGGAGCTGAGAACTTAAGTAATGTATTTAGTTTTGGATCTGCATATATGGCAGTTGTATTAATCGAGCCATTAGTTGATTTAACTGTATTAGCTGCAGTTAAAGCATTTACTTCTGATAAATGTAATATCTTTTTTGATAAAAGATTACACAATTGTAAAGCTGTATAAAAATATTAAGAAAAGTTATTAAAGGTGAGGCATAATTTTGCCTTGCCTTTTTTTAATTTAATATAGGAAAATTATGTGTGGATTTTATGATGATAAACAAAAAATAAAGCAAGGTGATACTGCTTTATATAAAAATAAACAAGTTACAATTCAAACAGCAACTCATATAAAACAAAACAAAACTATGGATATAGTATTTTTAGATGAAAATAATCAAGAAAATAAAGTTAATATCCCTTATATGACAGCTGGTTTTGGATTTGAATTAATAAAAAGAGGAAACAATGAAAAGATATAGACACTATAAAAAAGATAAAGCAATAGTTTTATCATGTTTTGGTTCAGTTATAGAACAAAATAAATATCTACAATTAAAAAAAACTGTAGAAAGTAAGTTTGAAGATTGTGATGTTTTTTTATCATTTTCTTCAAGAATGGTATTAAAAGATTTAAGAAAAAGAGATATGCCTTATCAAAATCTTCCTCAAATATTGGCAGATGTAGATATGTTGGGTTATAAAAATATAATAGTAAGTTCTATTAATTTGTTTCCAACAGATGAGCATAAAGTATTAAAAGATATTGTAAATGGGTTTAATAGCTTTAGTTTATCAAATATCAGAGCATCTAAAGCTATATTGACAAAAACAAAAGACACATCTTTATTTTTAAAAAAACTTGATGAAACTATAAGTTTAGAAGATACTGCAAATCTTTATGTGATACATGGTACACCTACATTGGAAGTAAGTGGAATAGATTCTATAACATACAGTGCAAACTTTTTAGAACAAATAAATCAAAACAACTATACTTGTAGTTTGGAAGGAGCATTTCCATTTTATGCTATGAAAGATTCTATAATAGAAAAAATGAAAAATGATGGTGTAAAAAAAGTTCAAGTTGTGCCTATGTTACTAGTAAGTGGCAATCACTATATAAAAGATATGGTTGAGATAAAAGATGAACTAGCAGAGTTCTTTGAAAGCTCTATTGTAAAAAGTTGTACAAATTCTGATAGATTTAATATTATAGAGATAGAGGATATTCAAAATATCATTTTAAATAATATCAAAGAAGAGATATTTAAACTTGGACACTAAGAACAAAAAACTATATATGGTTTCACTTGGACCTGGTGATATTGATCTTCTTACAATAAAAGCTTTAGATAGTCTAAAAAACTCTGATGTGATATGTGTACCTACAAAATCAAAAGATGGTTTTGAAAAATCTTTAACAAAAAAGATTATTGATAAACTATTTGAGAAACACAACTTCAAAAAAAAGGTAGTTGCAGTATATACACCTATGCATTTTAAAAAAGAGGATTGGCAATATCAAGTAGATATTTTATATTCTCAATTAGATATATATGATAAAGTAAGTTTCGTAACTTTAGGTGATGCAGCAGTTTATAGTACAGTTTATTATCTGCTTGATATTATAAAAGAGCAAAAAAGTGATATTTATAATAATTGTGAAGTAATTGCTGGTGTAACATCTTTTAGCCATGCTAGTGCAAAGGTTAAAAAACCACTTTGTGTAGGAGATAGTTCATATTCTATTGTCCCACTATTGGATAAAGAAATTCCAAATACGACAATATATATGAGACCAAAAATAGGAATGGATACAAGTAGCATAGAGCAACAAGGTAACATGTATACTTTTGAAAATCTAAACTACAGTGGTGAAAAAATAAGCAATAATAAAATAGCAAAAGTGAATAAATATATGACACTGTTTATTGACTTTTTTAAAAAGGACTAGGATGCAGTTTATTCAAGAACAACCACCAATAAATATTGGAGCTGATATCTCTGTAAGATCTTTTGAGATGATAAAAGAGGAATTAAAAGAGTATGAAAAAGCAAAAGAGTTTGATAAAAATGAAATAGAAGTAATAAGCAGACTTATACACACTTCTACTTGTTTTGAACAGGTATTAAATAATATCTGCTTTACAAAAGATGCAATACCAAGAATTCAAAAACTTCTTTTAAATAAAGCAAAAATCATAGTTGATGTAAATATGATAAAAGTCGGGCTTAGTGAGTTTTATTTAAATACTTATGGTAATGAGGTTGTATGTTATATAAATGAGCCTTTTACATTTGAACAAGCTGAAAAAAATAAAACAACAAGAAGCTATGCAGCAGTTGTAGAAGCTATAAAAAAGCATAAAAATGAGCCAATAATATTAGCTTGTGGTAATGCCCCTACTTTTATATATGCTGCAATCAATACTTTACTTGATGAGAAAGTTGATCTGTCTAATGTAGCTTTTTTACTTTTTCCTGTAGGATTTGTAAATGTGGTTGAGAGTAAAGATTATGGAAAAAGGTTTTGTGAGCATTTTGATATACCTGCAGTTATTATGGAAGGAAGATTTGGAAGCTCTACTATGACGGTTGCTACCCTTCATGCTACATACAAACTTATCAAAGATTATGATAAAGATGAAAAGTATAATGGAAAATGATAATCAAAAAATCAATATTATGGGTAGTGCTGTAGTTGAAGGTTTTGAGTGTAAACCTAAAGTTTTAGATCCAAACAAACCAATAATGCATTATAAAACATTGATATATGTTTGTGAAGATGAAAGATGTAAACAAGCATCAAAAAATCAAGATAAAGCAAAACAATTAAGAGATATTATAAAAGATTTGGATTTGGAAAAGGGTGCAAATCGTATTAAAGTAAGTAGAAGTTTATGTCAAGGAGCTTGTAGATATAGACAAGTAGTACAAATAAATGAAAATACTCAAGCAAATGGATATGAACCCAACAATGGCATTTGGTTAAAGCATACTCACAAATATGATACCTCAAAATGGGAAGAGTTGTTTTTGGCTCTTAAAGAGAATAAAAAGTTAAGCAATTTGGATAATTTTGACAAAATAGATATGAAGGTGTTTTAAAATATATTATGTCTGATTTAAAAAAAGGATACACTACAGGAGTACATGCATCACATGCATTTAAAAGTGCTTTAGAAGTGTATCTAGCAAATAGACAAAACTCTATTTGTAAAACTTTTAAAATGGATAATGATGACCTTGATATAACAAAAGGTTGTGAGATTATTATTAATATTTCATCAACTTTAGATGATTTAACTCTCAATACAATTTTTCATAAACCATACAAAATTAAATCAGACAATACTACACTAAACATCTATGCTGGAATTGGAGTTGGAGTTGTTACAAAAGATGGATTAAAACCACCAAAAAATTATGCTGCAATCAACCCTACTCCACTAAAAGCTATTGAGGATATATTTTTATATTACAGTCCTAGTGTTGATGTTGAAGAGTTGTATTGCAGTATTGGTGTTACAAATGGAAATGAAATAGCAAAGCAAACAGCAAATGCAAAAGTTGGAGTTTTAGGTGGGATTAGTATATTAGGAACAACTGGTTGGGTAAAACCAATAAGTGCAAGTGCATATATACATAGTATTGAAGCTGAATTAGATTTTGCACAAGCAAATGGTTTTAAAACTATAGTTTTTACACTTGGAAATACAGCTTTTAAACAAACAAAAGATTTAGATGACAGCTATTATATTATAGAAATAGGAAATTTTATCTATGATGGGATCAGTTTAGCTGTAGAAAAAGATTTCGAGTATATAAAATTATGGCTTGGTATTGCAAAAAGTGTAAAAATTGCACAAGGATTTAAAAATACACACAATAGATTTGGGCAAATAAATTTTGGTATAGTTCAAACTTGGTGCAAAAATAAAAATATTAGTGATTGCTTAACAATTAAAAGAGTTAGAGAACTTTTAGGCAATGATGTAGAGCAATTTGATAATATAATTGTAGAAAAAACAAAAGATCAACTAAAAAGTTGGTTTGGTAAAGATATAGAGGTAAAAATATGTTAACAATTATTGGCAATGGTATGGGGGATTATACTTTTGATAATCTAGAAATCAATTTTTGTAAATTTGATAAAATAATTTGTGATAAAAATTTTAATGAAAATGGTAACAATGTATTAAAATTTTGGTATAAAGATGCAAAAGAGTATATTCTTGATAATTATAAACATCAAAATATACTTTATGTAGTAAGTGGAAGCCCTTATTTTTACAGTGCTGGAATATTAATAGCAAAACTTATACCAAAAGAGTATATTAAGATTATAGATAATACTTCAAGTCTAAAATATATGCAGGAAAAACTTCTAATAAGTGATGCTTTAATTAGCACTATATCATTACATGGAAGAGATAGTATTGATCTTAATAACTTTTTGACAAATCAATATACTTTTATTCTTTGTGATAAATTTACTATTGATAAGATAAAAGAGGCTACAAAATATTTAACAAATGATGATATAGAGGTATATATTGGATATAAGTTAGGATATAGTGATGAAGTTATTGAGCAGATTAATATATTTGATTTTTCATACAGAGCTTTTGATCTAAGTAAGCCTTATGTGTTGGTTGTAAAACGAAACTATGAACCAAACAATTTAATAGATGAGGATAGTGCTTTTAATACAGAGCGGGGAATGATAACTAAAAAATACAAAAGACATCTAAGCTTACAAAACCTTGATCTAAAAACAAATCAATTACTTTGGGATATCGGAGCTGGTAGTGGAAGTTGTGGAATTGAAGCATACAAAAGATACAAAGTAAAAACAGTATTTTTTGAAAAACAAGAGCAAAGATCTGAATTTATACTACAAAATTTAAAAACACATCATGTAGTAGATACCCTACTTTTGCAAGGTGAAGCGCAAGATTTATTTGATACACTTAAAACAGATCCAAATAGGATATTTGTAGGTGGTGGTGGTGAAAAAGTTATAGAAAAATTACCATATTTGTATAAAAGACTACAAGATGATGGGATAATGCTTATAAATGCCATCACTTTAAAGCATTTAAGTCTTATGATAAATATACTAAATGAATTTAAAATAGAGTATGAAGTACACTCTATAAGCCTTACAACATATAAAGGCAAGCTTGATCTTGTAGAGCCAGAACGACAACTTTTTCAAATAAAAGTGTATAAAAAGGAAAATAAATGATATATTTTATAGGTGCAGGTCCAGGTGATCCTGATCTTATTACTGTAAAAGCTATGAAAATTTTACAAATAGCAGATATTGTACTATACACAGGAAGTTTGGTACCCAAAGAAGTGTTAAGTTGGTGTAAAGATGATGCAACTATACAAGATAGCCAAGGGATGAAATATCCTGAAATTTTTGAAATACTAAAAAACAATAGTGATAAAATAGTAGCTAGAGTTCATACAGGAGATCCTAGTATTTATTCAACTATTGCAAAACAAATTGAGTTTTTAAAAGAAAAGAATATTGAGTATAAAGTAATACCTGGTGTTAGTGCTGCTTTTGGAGCAGCTGCAAGTTTAGGTATTGAGTACACTATTCCAGGAGTTTCACAAACTATTATATTAAGTCGAGTTGCAGGGAAAACCCCAAACCCAGAAGAATTAACTAATATCTTAGCTTGTAAAAACTCATCTTTAGTATTTTATCTATCAATTTTACTACTTAAAAAACTTAAAAAAGAAGCATTGGATTTAGGATATGATTGCAATACTCCTTGTTGGGTAATTGAGAAAGCTACATGGGAAGATGAAAAAATTTATAAAGGTACTATTTGTGATATTGAGCAAAAAGTATCACATATAAAAGGGATTGCACTTATTATGATGGGTGAATTTTTAAACCAAAAAGAGACACAAGAGTCCCATTTATATGTAAAACCACTTGTAAAAGAGATAGAAAAACAAAAGGAAAACTCTTGAGCAAACTAAAAATAGCACTTGTAAGTATAAATAAACCAAGTCTTACTTCATCTATAAAATTAAATAGCTATTTAAAAGAATATGATGTAGATATATACACTTCAAAAAAAACTGCAAATTTAGTAGATGATATAGATTTAAAAGTAATCACTTATGATAAATTAGATGATATTTTAGTGCCTGCTTGGGAAAAATATGATGCTATCATATGTATATTGGCAATTGGTGCAGTTGTGCGAAAAATTGCTCCACTTTTAAAAGGTAAAGATATAGATCCAGCAGTGATTGTTATAAATTTGGCTTTGGATAAGATTGTGCCACTTTTAAGTGGGCATATTGGTGGAGCAAATGAGCTTAGTGATATACTTGCTTCAAAACTAGATGCAATAAATTTTATAAGTACTGCAACAGACCAGACAAAAACTTTGGCATTTGAAGTGGTAGCTAAGAAAAACAATTGGCAAATATTAAATCTCAAAGCTTTGGCAAATATCTCAAACAGACTTTTAAATAAACAAACAGTAAAAGTAGCAACATATAAAAATATATTTGAAAGCTTAGAATATAAAGATAATTTAGAACTTGTTGATTTTAATAAAAATGATGAAAATACAGTATTAATATCACCTATTCATACAAGTAATTATCTTCATTTTAGACCAAAAATCACTATAGGTATGGGGTGTAACAAAGATATAACCCATAAGAGTATAACAACAGCTTTTGAACAGTTTTTAAATAAATACAAATTAAAAAAAGAGGATATAAAATCTATTGCATCATTTGAGGCAAAATCAAATGAACAAGGGTTGTTAGAGTTTGTAAAAACCAATAATTTTGATATAGAATTTTATAAAAAAGAGCAAATAAACTCACTTGAACAAGAGTTTAGTCACTCAGCTTCAACTAAATTTTTTGGTTTAAAAGGTGTAGCTGAACCAAGTGCAGTATTAGGAAGTGTGTATAAAGAACTAATAATCAAAAAAGAAGTATATAATAAAGAAGTAACAATAGCAGGAGCAATATAAATGGCAAAAAAACTATATATAATAAGCAGTGGTGCAGGAAGTGATACATATATCACAACTCAAGCAGTTGAAGCGATAAATGATTGTGATGTAGTTGTATCTTATACAAAATATGCAAAAGAGTTAGACAATCTTATAAAAAATAAAGAGCTTTTTACTTCAGGTATGACACATGAAATAGAACGAGCAAATCAAGCTATAGAGTTTGCAAAAGCAGGAAAAACTACTTGTATAATAAGTAATGGAGATGTTAATGTATTTGGTATGGCAACACTTGTTATAGAATTAATAGATGAGCAAAATTTATGGGATGAGATTGAAGTTATTTCAATTCCTGGTGTAACTTCATTTTTAGCTGCAGCTAGTCGTGTTGGAGCACCAATATCTCAAGATTTTGCTATTATATCACTTTCTGATAGACTTACAGATATAAATATGATAGATAGAAGGGTGAAAAATTCACTTGAAGCTGATTTTATACTTGGTATTTACAATCCAAAATCAAAAAAAAGAATACAACCATATCTAAACTTTATTGATGCATTAAAAAATGTAGATGAGAGAATAGTAATAGTAGCATCAAATGTAGGTAGAGCTAAAGAGCATATCAATATCACTACTACTACTGATCTGATTAATCAATCTTTAGATCATCCAGATGTGTCTATGAGTACACTTATAATTGTATGTAATTCAAATACAAAGCTAACAAAGAATGGAAAAGTATTAACTCCTAGAGGTTATTTAAATAAATATGATATGAGTGGTGAGCTAAAATAACTAATGAAGTTTAATAAGTCTGATTCAAAAATATTAAACAATATCATTCTTGCAAGAAGAGATGTAAGAGGTGATAAATTTATATCAAAAAAAATTAAAAAGAAAACTATAAACAAAATATTAGATGCTGGGCTAAATGCCCCATCTGTTGGTTTTTCTCAACCTTGGAAGTTTGTAGTTATAAAAGATATTAAAACAAAACAAAAAATATATAAAAATTTTAAAAAAAGCTATAAAAAAAGTAAAAAATATTTTAAAAAAAGAAAACAATACAATACTTTAAAATTAGAGGGTATTTTGCAAACTCCAATCAATATTGCTGTATTTTACAAAAAAACATCAAAACATATTTTGGGACAAACTTCTCAAAAACAAATGGGACAATACAGTGTAGTTTGTGCTATACAAAATATGTGGCTTATGGCAAGAAGTTTAAATATAGGAATTGGCTGGGTTAGTATATTAGATCATAAAAAAGTAAATAAAACTCTAAATATAAATAATAAGTATAAACTTGTAGGGTATTTGTGTGTTGGCTATACTAAAGAATTTTTAGATAAACC
>CAZAOJ010000030.1:21787-24690 GCA_964486745.1 uncultured Arcobacteraceae bacterium | reverse complement strand
CCTTTTAGTTTTTTTTATTAATGTAGATCTGCGTTTAGTTTTACTTCTCTTGTACTTCTAAAAGCTTTTATTGCTCCAGTTAAACTGTCTTCTCTAAAATGTACACCATTTAGTCCAGCAAGTACTGCACCTTTGAACACATCAGTATCAGCACTATCCCATTGTGGGTTTGCTTCTTTAATTTTATTAAATTCATCAGTATCAATACTTACTTTTGTACCAGCTAAAATAGAAACTCCTGCATCTACAATACAACCATCACCTAATGGAATACCTGTAACAGAATTTGCTCCAAGAAGAGTATTCTCACCAATAGATATAGGATTACCATCAGTTCCACTTAATACTCCAAGGATACTAGCTCCACCACCAACATCAGAACCACTTCCAACAATAGCAGATGATGAAATTCTACCTTCAACCATAACTGGACCTAAAGTTCCTGCATTAAAGTTAATATAAGAAGCTCCAGGCATCACTGTAGTTCCTGCAGCTAATTGTGCTCCCATTCTTACTTTTGAAGTATCTAATACTCTTGTATTATCTGCAGGTATTACATGAGATAAAAATCTTGGGAATTTATCAATCATATCAATTGTAGGGTATTTACCAGTTAATTTTAAAGTAATTTCATTTTCTCTTAACCAATCTAATTCAATTGGTTGATTACCAATCCAAGCGCAATTTGTAAGTTTACCAAATGCACCATCAAGATTTACCCCTCTTAGTGGTGCTTTTCCTTGAGATAAAGCATAAAGTTTTAAATAGATTGATTCTACACTTTGAGGTGCAGCATCTTCAAAAATAAATACAACTTTATAATAAGATGCATCAAATCCTAATTCAATAGGTAAAGATGATAATCCTTGAATAACTTGTACATTTTTATGTGCATCACCAATTGCTTCTTCTAAATATGGTTTAAATGACTCTATACAGCTTTCTAAGAACAGATCACTCACTTCACATACAAATTCACTTCCACTAATATCAGCTTCTACACCAGCATGTTTTAAAGCATTTAAAAAGATTGCTGCACTACCATAATTTTCATTCCAATTTATAACTGGATAAGTCGCTTGTAAAACTTTTGACTCATCTAATTGTCCTTTATCAATTTTTGCAATACCAAATCCAATTGGTTGTCTATACCAATCTTGAGATTGAATATCTGCTACTAATTGCTTAAATTCTTCTTGTGTTTGTGCCATTTTATATATTTCCTTAAATTATTTTTATTTTGTTTTGCCATTTTATCTAATTTGTTTCTAAAATATGATAAAATCAGAAAAAATTTATAAAGTTAATTGATGCATATTTTAAAATATTTTATACTCATAATATTGTTATTAGATTTTTTAAATGCTAATGCCTATGATATTGCACTACTTGAAGAAAAAGACAAATCATACAAAGAAGCTTTTAAACTATATAAAGAAGCGGCAAATAAAGATGATAAGCGAGCAATATTTAAGCTTGGAACATTTTACTATACAGGCAAAGCAGTTAAAAAAAACTATAAAAAAGCGTTTAAACTATTCAAAAAATCAAGTGATATGGGATATTTAAAAGCCACGTATAACTTGGGTATTTTTTATAGTAATAAAAGAGCTGGACAATTTAGTCCAAAAAAAGCTTATGAGATTTTTTTAAAATTAGCAAAAGATGGTTATGCTCCCGCTCAAAATAGAGTAGCTATGTTTCATACCTTTGGATTTGGTGTTGAAGTTGATTATAAAAAAGCTATTAAATGGTATGAAAAGAGTGCTAAACAGGGCTATATAAATGCACAATGTAGTCTTGCAGGTATGTATGCTGCAGGTATGGGAGTATTTCCAAACTTTGGAAGAGCTAATGCTTTTGCAAAAAAAGGCTATGAGATGAAGAATCCAATATGTATAGATGTATGGGAAAACTATAATCTTGGTAAATATGATAAAGATAAAGGTTTCAAATTTAACTTTTATAATAAGCCATAAGGAAGAACTATTTTAAAACTATTGATATTTTTAATTATTGTTATTAATCTACATGCTAAAACAATGTATTTAACATTTGATGATGGACCAGTAAATGGTACTAAAAATATTATTGATATAGCAACACAAGAACAAACTCCAATTACATTTTTTATGATTGGTGAAAATATTGTACGAACTAAAAAATATAATAAGATATATAAAAAAGCACTAAAGAATCCACTTATTACAGTGGGAAATCACACCTATACTCACGCTAGAGGTGGATATAAAAGATTTTATTATAGCTCTAAACAACATGTTGTAAATGATCTTATAAAAACACATAAAATATTAAGTAAAGATATTTCATCAAACACTATACCTTATGCAAGGCTTGCAGGAAGAAATGTATTTAGACTGCCTACTATTGCAAAAAATGATATATTTATATCAAAAAAACAATCTCTAAAAGAGAGAAAGAACTATGATGCACTGTGGAATGCTGGATTTTATTTGTATGGTTGGGATTATGAATGGGAATTTGACTATAAAAAGAGAAAACCAAAACTTAGTGTAAATCAAATAGTAAGAAAAATTGAAAGACTTTATAAAAAAGATAAAATAGCTAAAAAAGATAAATTTGTACTCTTATTACATGACCCAATGTTTAAAAATAGATACAATGGCAAAAAAAATCTTCAACAATTAATAAAAAAATTAAAACAAAACGGTTGGGAATTTGATACAATTGCAAATTATCTAAGTGCTAAAGACTTTTTGTACGCTAAATATCAGCAACATTTTGATCCAACAATATCTAATATAGCTTTAGCAAATATTCATACCCTTCCTTTTACACCAATAAAAAAAGCAACAAAAGTTGTTAAAATTAAAAAACATAAAAGAAAAAAAGTATCTATAAAAAAACCAACTAAAAAAACA
>CAZAOJ010000030.1:11667-21687 GCA_964486745.1 uncultured Arcobacteraceae bacterium | reverse complement strand
AACTAAAAAAACAAAAATTGTTAAAAATCAAATTAGAACACAAAATATAAAAAATATACCATATAGTTCAAAAAGTTTAGAACAACAGCTTTTTGAGGCAATTGCAAGAGTTGATGAAAGAAAAACTCAGGACTTAATAAAAAATGGGGTAAATATAGATGCGCATAACAGTAAAGGACAATCTGCACTTGTTCTAGCAACTATGCTAAAAAGAAGTAAAATAGTGCAAATTTTAATTAATAATGGTGCAGATATTACCAAAAAAGATAAAAATGGTAATAGTGCACTGATGGTTTTACAACAAATGACTAGATAGTCATTTGTTGTAGTTTTTATTTAAAAGGAATTTTACCCTCTTCATGTTTTTTCTCTAAATAAATAGCATAAGATACAGCTACTAAAGCAATTAGTGCTAAAATAATATATTCCATAACCTACCCTTTTTAGCTAGCTAAATCTATTAAAGACTCATTCACTTTTTGACGAATATTTCTTTTTTTAACATAATTATTAAGACCAATATGATTATTGTATCCAAGTACTTTTGCAATTTTCCTAACAGATAATCCAACACAAAGCAACTCTTCAATTTTATCTCTTTGTTTATCAAATTTAGATTTTTGAATAGTACCTTTTGGTTTACCAAGTGTAATTCCATCCATCTTTTTAGCTGTAAGAGCTTCTTTAGTTCTTAGACTCATAAGATCCTTTTCGAGTGCCATAGTCATATCTATCATACCTAAAATCATTTTAGTAAGCATATCATCTTTAGATACTAAATCAAGATTTTGTTTTACTATTAAAATTCTTACATCATTTTGTAAAAGATTTCTAATAATAGTTACAATAGACTCAATTGTTCTTCCAAAAACATTTAAATCGTAAGCCAAGATTGTGCAACCTTTTTTACAATCTTCAAGAAGATAATTTATATTTTCTTCCTCTTTTGGAACATTAACTTCAATACTCATATGTTCATTAATTTCAATGTTTTTCTCAGATGCATATTCCTTTAAACCTGTAACTTGTTCCAGTGTATACTCAGAATTATTATTGTTAATTCTAATAAATGCTATCGTTTTTGCCATTTTCATATCCTTTTACAAAATGTATTTCTAAATATTATATCTTAAACAATATATTTAATATATATATTTAAAGCTTATACAAAATGTTAACATTATAAATATTAATTAAAGCTTAAAATATCATTTTCAGTCTTATTATTTTTTATATTTGAAATCAAATTTGAAAACCAAGTAAAATTTGGCTAAAATGCAATAAATATATAAAGGAAAAAAGTGAAATTAATTGTTGCAATCACAGGTGCAAGTGGTGTAGTTTTAGCTAAAAAATTTTTAGATAATTTACCACTTAATATTGACATTCATCTAATCATTTCTAAAAATGCAAAATTATCTTATAAATTGGAAACTAATAAAAAATTTAGTTTTAAAAATAATAATATACAAGTTTATAATGATAAAGATATATCAGCATCTTTAGCATCAGGTTCATTTGGTGCTGATTCACTAATAATTTTACCTTGCAGTATGAATACTTTGGCTAAATGTTCTGTAGGTATTGCAGATTCACTTATCACTAGAGTATTTTCAGTAATGTTAAAAGAGAGAAAAAATATAGTTTTAGTACCAAGAGAGATGCCCTTTTCAACTATACAACTTGAAAATATGCATAAACTCTCAACATTAGGTATAACTATTGCACCTCCTGTTCTAGGTTATTACTCACAACAACAAACTTTAGAACAAATGGAAAATTTTATTATTGGAAAACTTTTTGACCTTTTAAATATACAAAATGACTTATACAAACGATGGAAAGGTATAAACAATGACTAAAAGAGCTATTTATAGTGGTACATTTGATCCTATTACAAATGGACATATTGATATTATAAAACGAGCATTAAAAGTATTTGATGAGTTAATTATAGCTGTAGCTACATCATCATCGAAAAAACCTATGTTTAATCAAGATAAAAGAGTACAACTAATACAAAAAGCAACAAAAGGACTTAATGTACAGGTTAAACCTTTTGATACTCTACTTGTAGATTTTGCAAAAAAAGAAAATGTATTTACAATTGTAAGAGGGTTAAGAGCTGTTAGTGATTTTGAATTTGAACTACAAATGGGATATGCAAATAGCTCACTTGATAGTAATATTGATACTATGTATTTTATGCCAACACTGCAAAATGCTTTTGTGAGCTCTTCAGTTGTAAGAGAGATACTTAAATTTAACGGATGTGCAAGTCATCTTGTTCCAGAAGTAATATTAGAGGATATAAAAGAATGTATGTCGTAATAGAAGGTATTGATACTGCTGGTAAATCAACTCAACTTGATATTTTAAAACAAAAATATCCAGATGCACTTTTTACAAAAGAGCCAGGTGGTACAGCTTTAGGACAAAAAATAAGACAAATAGCACTAAATGGGGAAGCAAAATCAAATATTGCAGAGATGTTTTTATTTTTGGCTGATAGAGCTGAGCATAATCATGAAATTATTCTTAAAAATCAAGATAAAATGATTATAAGTGATAGAAGTTTTATATCCGGAATTGCCTATGCAAAAGATTTTGATATGCAACAAGTTATTGATCTAAATCTTATAGCACTTGATAATAAACTTCCACAAAAAGTAATAATGCTTGAACTTTCACAAGATGAATTGAAATATAGACTATCTCAAAAAGTACAAGATGGTATAGAATTACGAGGTATACAATACCTTATGGATATTCAAAATAGAATGAAACAAACTATTAAAAAATTAAATATAGATGCTTTGATAATAGATGCAAAACAACCAATTGAAAATATAGCAAAACAAATAGAGGAGTTTTTAAAATGATACAAAGTTTACGAGGTATGAAAGATATTCTAAATGAAGATAGTAAATTATTTACATATTTTATTGAAAACTGTTCAAGAATTGCCAAAAATTATGGCTTTAGCTATATAGAAACTCCAATACTTGAAGAAACAGCACTTTTTAAAAGAAGTGTTGGAGAAAGTAGTGATATAGTAAATAAAGAGATGTATCAATTCATAGATAAAGGTGAAAATGATGTATGTTTACGACCTGAAGGTACTGCAGGAGTTGTAAGAAGCTTTATACAAAATAAATCAGATAAAGCTGGTGGAACATATAGATATTTCTATTATGGTCCTATGTTTAGGTATGAACGACCTCAAAAAGGAAGACTTAGACAATTTCATCAGTTTGGTTGTGAATCTTTTGGAGTTGATTCAATTTATGAAGATGCAAATATTATACTTATGCTTAGTGATATTTTGAACTTTTTTGAAATAGAATATGAACTTCAATTGAACTCATTAGGATGTAAGGAGTGTATGCCTGCATATAAAGATAGACTTGTTGGACATTTAGAATCATTAACTCTATGTGAAGATTGTAATAGAAGAATCAAAACAAATCCTATAAGAGTACTTGATTGTAAAAATGAAAACTGCCAAAAAGAGCTATACAATGCACCAAAAATCACTAATAATCTATGTCAAACTTGTGATGATAATTTTGAAAAATTAAAAGAAATTTTAACAAAAAACAATATCAATTTTACAGTTGATTCAAATTTAGTTAGAGGACTTGATTATTATAGTGGTGCAGCATTTGAATTTGTAAGTAAAAATATTGGTGCTCAAAGTGCAATAGCTGGTGGTGGTAGATATGACAGACTTGTAGAGTTTTTAGGTGGAAAACCAACTAAAGGAATAGGATTTGCAATAGGGATAGAAAGACTTCTAGAACTTATTATAATGAAAGAACAAAAAGAAGAATTATTGTATATAGCAACTATGAGTCAAGATGCTCTTGATAGTATTTTTTCTTTGGCTCATAAAAAAAGACAAAATACTAAAACATTTTGTGAATATAAAGTAAGAAGTTTTACAAAACATCTAAATAATGCACAAAAACAAGGAGCTACAAAAGTTGCTCTTATAGGTGAAAATGAGTTAAAAAACAATACAATATGGGTTAAAGACCTTATAACAAAAGAAGAGTGTACAATAAATATAGAGGAATTTTAAAAAATATGAATAACTATGGTATAGATATTTGGGGTGATAATAACTTTTTTATAGATAATGATCTTTTAAAAATTAATTATGGTTGCAAACCTGCTATTATTGACATAGTTCAGAAAATTAGACAAGATGGAAATAAAGGTCCATTGTTACTTCGTTTTGAACATATAACTCAAAAACAAATATCAACACTATACAATACATTCAATAACTCTATAGAAGAATATAATTATAAAGGAAGTTTTCAAGCTGTATTTCCTCTAAAAGTAAATCAATTACCAAATTTCATTCTTCCATTAGTAAAAAATAGTAAAAACCTAAACTATGGTCTTGAAGCAGGAAGTAAAACTGAACTAATTCTAGCAATGACATATAATAACGATAATGCACCTATTACAGTCAATGGCTTTAAAGATAAAGAGATGATAACTTTATGCTTTATAGCTGCTTCTATGGGACATAATATTACAGTAATAATAGAAGGTCTTAATGAACTAGAAACAATTATAGAAGTACAACAAGAATCAAACAATCTTAAATCCCCAAATATTGGACTAAGAGTAAAACTTCATAACTCAAGTAGTGGAGTATGGGCAAAAAGTGGTGGAATAAATTCAAAATTTGGATTAAGTTCGACAGAAATTTTAAAAGCTCATGAAATATTAAAAAATACTAACTTAATAGATCAACTAACAATGCTTCACTTTCATATAGGTTCAGCTATGAACACTATATCTCCACTAAAAAAAGCTTTAAAAGAAGCTGGAAATATCTATGCACAACTTAAACAAATGGGTGCAAATAATCTTATAAATATAAATATTGGTGGAGGATTAAACTTAGAATATTCACAATTTAAAAGATCTGTAAACTATAGTATTGAAGAGTTTTCAAATGATGTTGTATTTACATTGCAAAATATAGCAACAAATAAAAATGTAACTCAACCAAATATTTTTACTGAATCAGGAAGATATATATCTGCACCATCAACTATATTAATTACTCCAGTTCTTGAACTTTATTCATCGCAAAGTTTAGCAACAGACATAAAACTAAAAGATGAAAATCCAAAACTAATAATAGAGCTATATGACTTATACAAAACTATAAATAAAAAATTAGCTTTAGAGTTTATGCATGATGCTCTTGAACATCTTGAATCAATTTTAACTTTATTTGATTTAGGATATGTCGACCTTCAAGATCGCTCTAATGCAGAGGTTTTAACACATTTAATCATAAAAAAAGCTATAGCGTTATTGGACTTTAATGATTATACAGAATTAAAAAATATTGCAGATCGTATTCAAGAGAAATATCTTTTAAACTTTTCTATGTTTCAATCTTTACCAGATTTTTGGGGAATAAATCAGGAATTTCCTGTTATGCCATTAACCCACCTTAATACTAATCCAACAAGGTTTGCAACTTTATGGGATATAACTTGTGATAGTGATGGTGAAATACCTTTTAATGCTAATAAACCTTTACACCTTCACGATATAAATTTAAAAGAAGAAGAGTATTTTTTAGGCTTCTTTTTGGTTGGTGCGTATCAAGAAATATTAGGTATGAAACATAACCTTTTCTCTGCACCTACTCAGATTAATATTAATTTTGATAAAAATGGAGATATTAAATTTAATAATATAATTGAATCTCAAAAAATATTAGATATATTAGATGATATAGATTATGATACAAATCACATAAAATCTATTTTAAAACAAAAACTTGCCAATAAGGATATATGGAAAATTTTAAACAATTATATTCATGATAATGGCTATTTAAAAACAACAAAGGAATAAACTTGTCAAAACTAAGCTTATTTGAACTTATAAAAGAGGATTTTACAACTCCACTTAAAAATGACCCTGCTTTACATTCATCTTTTGAGTTATTATTTAACTATCCAGGTATTTGGGCAATAGTAAATTATAGAATTGCAAACAAACTATATACAAACAATTGGAAATTTTTAGGTCGAATGGTAAGTGGTTTATCACAATTTTTTACAAATTGTGATATTCATCCTGCTTGTACTATAGGAAGAAGAGTATTTATAGATCATGGTTTTGGTGTGGTAATTGGAGAAACAACTATCATAGAAGATGATGTACTTATATATCAAGGTGTGACTTTAGGAGGAGTGAGTTTAAGTCATGGAAAACGTCACCCTACCATTAAAAGTAACACTGTAATTGGAAGTGGTGCTAAAATTTTAGGAAATATCACTATTGGGGAATTTTGTAAAATTGGTGCAAATTCAGTTGTTGTCACTGATGTACCATGTAGTGCAACAGCAGTTGGGGTACCAGCTCGTATAATTGTAAGAAAATCTGAAGATTGCAAACCAAACCCACTAGATCACAATAATCTTCCTGATGTACCTAAAGAGATGATTACATATCTTATGAAAAGAGTTGCAGTATTAGAGCATGCTATAAAAGAGCATGATGGTATTGATGTAAGTAAAGAAGATGCAGAATTAGAGCAAATTTATGAAAATTTTATTGAAGCGATGAAAAAATAGTGATACCAGAATTAGGTTTATTTGGGGCTATTACAGGATTTATATCTGGTTTTTTTGGTGTAGGTGGAGGAATGGTTCTTGTACCTATGCTTTTATGGTATGGATTTGATATGAAACAATCTGTATCTATATCAATTATGCAAATGGTTTTCTCATCAATATTTGGATCATTTTTAAACTCAAAAAAATATTCAGGTCTTATAAAAGATGGATCAATTATAGGTATTGGGGGTTTTATTGGAGGTTTTCAAAGTAGTTTTGTTCACTCTATTGTTAGCAATAAAAACTTGGAGTATTTATTTATAGTAATTGTAATACTTGCTATTTACAAAATATCAACATCATCAATCCTAGATAATAAACCAACAAAACAACATAATAAAATAGCTTTATTTTTTATAGGATTATTTATAGGTATTATTGCTATGAGTATCGGTGTTGGAGGAGCAGTAATGTTAACTCCTATATTAGTTGGGTATATGCATTACAATCTAAAAACAGCTAGTTCTCTTGGATTATTTTTTGTAATATTTAGTTCTGTTGCAGGTTTTATATCTCAAAGTATTAGTGGAGATATGTTATATACTGAAGGCTTTAATGTAGGTATTGCTTCACTTATTGGGGTATATTTTGGTACAAAAGTAAAACATACTATAAATATAAAATCATATAAAAATTTTATACTTATACTTTATATTATGATATTAAGTTCAATGCTATATCAACTTTAAACAATAAAAGGAATAAAAATGGAAAAAATACAAATATGGCATAATCCAAAATGCTCAAAATCAAGACAAGCTATGCAAATATTGGAAACAAAGAATTTAGATATAGAAACTTTTAAATATTTAGAAGAAACAATAGATGCTACTATGTTAAAAAATATTATCAATATGCTAGAAGTATCAGATATTAGAGATATTTTAAGAAAAAAAGAAGATGAATATAAAAATTTAAATATTCAAGATAAGGATTTAACTCAAGATGAGATAATAGATTTAGTAATAAAAAATCCAAAACTAATAGAGCGTCCAATAATCATAAAAGACAACAGAGCTATTATTGCACGACCAATGGAAAACATAGACAAATTATTTTAAACTTTAATACTTGTTATCTCTTAAAACTTCATCTACATACTTAACAACAGACTTTAGGGTAAAATTATCATATTTTTTACCCCATGCTGGCATATCAGATTTATGAGTTCCCCAAGCATGTCCCCCATATTTAACATATAGAAACATTTGTTGTGTAGATAAAATAGTTTTTGTAAGATTATATGGGAAAATTGAATCCTCTAAGCTATCTATAGCAATCCCATCACCCTCACCTTTAATTCCATGGCATAAAGAACAATTTCTTTTGAATACTTTTTCACCTACTTTAAGCATTTTTGATATATTTTCTTTTATGATATTACCAGACTTTAAAAACTCTTTTTTTATTGTTTGTTTAATATTTGGATTAAAAATTTCAGATATATATGAAGATAAAGCTCTTATTTCATAATCTTTAAATACATACTTAAATGCCGGCATAATATCAGATTTAGCACCCCAATAATGTGCACCATCTTTTATAATAAAATATGTTTGTTCTTTTGTTAAAATAGATTTAGATAAATTTCTTGACTTTACTATTAAATTCATATCATCATTTCCTTCACCATTTACACCATGACAAGAAATACATGTATTTTTATATAGTTTTTCACCAAGTTCTAATTGTTTTTGATCAACTTTAGAAAATAATGAATATGTAAAGAGTATTATTAAAATGAATATTTTCATATCAATATACTTCCTTTATAAATAATTTATTTAACTATTACTTCCAATAGCATATTTGGGTGGATTGCACACTCTATATTAAAAGTTCCTACAGCTTTTATAGGAACTTGAATCTGAGTACCAGGAGCCTGCATACCTATATCAAACTCATTATCTTCATCATCTGTATATGCATTATGAGCAAATGGATCTGAATTTTTAAAAGTAATTGTATCCCCTACTTTTACAGTTATTAAATGTGGTATAAATGTTTTATCTTTTTGATCAATTATATGATCTGTAGCAAATAAACCACATGCAACAAATATTGATAATATTGTAATCTTCTTCATCTTGTACCTTTTTTATTTTATTATATATATTAATTGTAATATCATTGTGGAAATTTAGATGGAATTTCCAATTTTATATCAGGACCAGTTAATGATTCCAAAAAGACAACAATATCTTTTATCTCTTTTTTTGTTAATTTTCTATCTTTAATATAAGTAGATTTATTTTTAACATTATGAAGGTATCTTCCACCATTTCCACAAATTGCAACTGTTTCTTCTAATGTTCTTACACTACCATCATGAAAATATGGATCTGATTTTGTAATATCTCTTAATGTTGGAGTTTTCATTACACCATACCAAGATGCTCTTTTTTTAACACGATATCTACCTAATTCCGAACCTGTTAATTCACCATCATTTAATCCAATATTATGAAAACTACCATCAGTAAAATTAAATCCATCATGACAATCAGAACAATGTGCTTTTCCTACAAATAGCTCATAGCCTTTTTTTGCATCATTGCTAATTGCATTATTGTCACCTTTGACATATTTATCAAATGGTGATTCTGTGGAAACAATAGTTCTTTCAAATGATGCTATGGCCTTTGATAAACTATTTAAAGTTATTCCTTCTCCTGGATATGCTTTTTCAAATAACTGCACATATCCTTTTATTTTATTTAATTTTGGAATTAATTCATTTAAAGGCATATTCATCTCAACACCTGTTGAAATTGGTCCTAATGCTTGTTCTTCTAGTGTTCGTACTCTACCATCCCAAAATTGTCTATTTTGATATGCTGTATTTAAAATTACAGGAGAATTTCTAGTACCAACTGAACCATTATCACCAACAGCTTTAGGTTCTTTTATTAAATCAGTCCATCCACGTTTAGGATGGTGGCAAGTCGCACAAGATATTTTATTAGAACTTGATAATCTAACATCAAAATATAATAATTTACCTAATTCAATCCGTTGTGGAGTTAATTTATTATTTTTTGGTTGGGGTACTTCTTTTGGTCTTAACCATTTTGACATATCTTGTGTTGCAGATACAGATGGAGTATAAATAAATACCCCCAACATAAATGGTAGAACCATACCCTTTATACTCATAACTCACCTTTATTGTAATTTTATAGTCATAATTTACGTCTCATTGTATTATACAAACAATTAAACTTACATTAATGTTATATAAAAATTATTAATCTTAAATTAGTATTTAAATTATTAAAAAAAGATATATAATATACATAAAAAAAACTTTATAAGTAAATAAATATACAATTAATTATAAATTTGATAAACTTGTATT
>CAZAOJ010000030.1:0-11567 GCA_964486745.1 uncultured Arcobacteraceae bacterium | reverse complement strand
TGTATTTATAATGTAATTAAAGTGAGTATTTAATGAGTAGAGATATCAACGTCAATAAAAAGAATTTTATTATTGGTTTACTAATATCTATTATATTTATATCTTCTATTTTTACTTATATAAATATTCAAGAACAAAAACAAGTCACACAAAATAAAATTAATGAAATCAACTATATCACACAAAATATGATCGATGGAAATATTATATTCTTTAGAAGATCATTAAGTCAGATGTTACTACAAATAATTAAACATGATAAAAATTTTAAACAAAGTATTATAAATAATGATTTTACTCAAATAAAAATAACTATGGATAAATATTTTAAAAGATTAAGAAAAATAAATAGATATATTAATACATTTCATCTAATTTCAAATGATAATATTTCTGTATATAGGGCACATAAACCAAATTTTAATGGTGATGATTTAACTAACATTAGACCAATAATTACAAATGCAAACAAACTAAAACGATCAAGATATGGATTTGAAAGTGGAAAGTATACAATGGCTTATCGTATTGTCTTTCCAATTGAATACAACAAAATCAATTATGGGATAATTGAATTAGGTGTCGATCCTAAACTATTTGTATCATCATTTATACCTATTCAAAACAAATTTCACTCTACTATAATTATAAAAAAACATTTATTTAATAACGATGAATTAAAAAATAAAACAATTATTAAAAATAAAGATTTTTATTTAATAAATCCTAATAAATTCTATAAAAATATATTTTCAACTATGCATATTGATAAAATTAATGAAATCATAAGATATAGTAATCAATACTATTCAATATATAAATATATTTTAAGAACATATAATAATGAAGTGACTGGTGCAGTATTAATGGCTACAAATATTTCCAATGACTATAAGAAACTTGATGAACAAGTTATAACATCAGTTATAAAACAATTAATTCTTAGTTTTGTAATTATAATAATTGTATTTTATGCTTTTAGTCTTTATGATAAAATGATTTTAAAGTTATATAAAAAAGAAAAAGAACATGAACAAACTCTATCTCAACAATCAAAACTAGCTTCTATGGGTGAAATGATTGGAAATATTGCACATCAATGGAGACAACCATTAAGTGTAGTTAGTACAATAGCCAGTGGAATGAAAGTACAAGATGAATTAAATATATTAAGTAAAGATGAAATAGCAAGATCAACAGATGAAATTGTAAAATACACCCAATATATGTCAAAAACAATTGATGATTTTAGAGATTTTTTTAAACAAGATAAAGAAAAAACTATGTTTTCATTAGAAGACGCATTAATTAAAGATTTAAAACTTATGAAAGCTAGTTTTACAAATAACTATATAAATATTATACATAATATTGATCCAACAATAGAAGTATATGGATACAAAAATGAATTAACTCAAGCGTTTTTAAATATTTTAAATAATGCAAAAGATCAATTATCAACTTTAGATGATGGAATTCCACGACAAGTTATTATCAATGCAATGCAAGCTAATCACTTTATTTATATTACAATTACAGATAATGCTGGTGGAATCAAAGAAGATATTATAAATAAAATATTTGATCCATATTTTACTACAAAACATAAATCTCAAGGTACAGGAATTGGATTATATATGACAACTCAAATTATAAATCAACATTATAATGGATCAATTGATGTAAAAAATGTAAACGTAAGTGTAGAAGATAAAATGTACAAAGGAGCTCAATTTATAATTAAATTGCCATTGTCTTAAATTGGTGTAACGATAAGCCGCGTTTTGTCATGAATGATAATTTATCTAGTCTTCAAATTACTTAGAAGATCATGCGAGAAACAAAAATCGTGAAACTTATACCACGTTTCTCTTGCTACAGGTTGGGTTTACATAGCTATAATGATTACTCAAAATACTGGTAGGCTCTTACTCTACCGTTTCACCCTCACCTATTATTAAAATAGGCAGTTTACTTTCTGTTGCACTGTCCCTTGAGTTGCCTCAGCCATTATTTAAATGGAACCTTGTTTCACAGTAGCCCGGACTTTCCTCTTGAATAATAATATTCAAGCTATCATTTATTACACCAAATGGCATTTTAACATAAAATATGTTTAAATACCAGTATGAGAAATCCAATTTTACTATTTATACTAATAATACTGTTAATAACAGGATGTACATCAAATCAAAATCCCAGTATAAAAAAACTTTTACAAACTAATAATGCGACAATTACAAATTTAAATTATAAAGATAATATTAGACAACTTTTAAAATATCAAAAAAAACTAAACCTAAGAAATCCAAAAAAATATAATCATAAAACAGATCAAATTATTTATAATAAAATTAAATATTCTAAAAATAACTTCTTTTTATTTGGAAATCAAACCAAACAGATGAAGCACTATCAAGATTATTTAAATTATGCGTTTAATAAAAATGATGTAAAGTATAGATCTGATTATTTAATTCTGGGAATTTACAAACTCCTATACGATACATACGAAATGAAAAATTCTCATAAATTTACAAGCTTAAGTTATGATGTAAATAAATTTAATAAAGCATATAAACTTATGCGTATAATTCAATGGAAAATTAAACATGACAAAGATATACATGGGGAATATCTATTTAAAACATGGCAAAACAATTGGCAACTTGAACTAGCAAAAAGATTAAAAAATGGTGAAAAACCATCATGGAAACTTATTCAAGACCTTGAATATATTAAAAATAAAAAGGAAACTATATTTGATAGTTCTAATGTATCTTTTGAAATACTAACAAATAACATTATTCAAAATATAAAAAGAGATATTGAAGCTATGGGTCAAGAACCATCAGATCTAGCGCTTGATGCTTTATCATTTTTTATTTTCTTATAATATCATACTCTTGTGGTGCATTAAAAACAAATAATTTATCATCTATATGTTGATTATAAATTGCATCTGTAAAAACAATGTTTACTTTATTTTCAAGTGTATCTACATAACTAATATGATCAATCTTATTTTCTTTTGTATATATATTATATTTAATATTATTTAATTCAGTTATATAATGATTTTCTTCAATTAATTTTGCATTATTTAGCATATCAAAAAGATTTATCTCTTGATCAGTTCTTGTATATATTGCCTGTTCTAATTCAGGTTCATCAATAATTACAAAATTACCATTTATATATACATTTTTTACTATTGGAGTTTTATATTTCCATAATATATTATTTGGTTTTAAAATAAATATATCACCATTATATTTCAATACTTTTCCAGAAGGGTTAACAATAGTTTGTACAAATTTAGCTTCAAATGTTTTTATAGAAGAAAAATCTAATCCAAAAATATAAATAGTACTCATAAATAAAATTAATATAGCTTTCATCAATATCCTTAAAATTAATAAAAAGATTATAACCAAATTTCTATAAATCAAATCATTTAGTATTATACTTAACAAAAAAATTTAAAGATAAATATAACTTAAGCTCCTAAATAAATGGCATAACTATGACACAATATGATTTTATACTTGAATAAGCATAAATGATGCTATTATTTATCTATTATTAATCCACATTATCCTATAATCGCGAGATATTACACATAGGAAAAAACATATGATCAATATTTTTTCAAAGATATTTGGAACACAAAACGACCGTGAGGTAAAAAAATACCAAAAACGAGCACAACAAATCACAGCACTTGAATCAACTTACGAGCCAATGAGCGATGATGAGCTAAAAGATACATTTGAGCAGTTAAAAGCACAAGTACAAAATAAAGAGAAAACACTAGATGATGTTTTAAACGATGTATTTGCAATTACTAGAGAAGCAAGTAAAAGAACACTAAATATGAGGCACTATGATGTGCAACTAATTGGTGGTATGGTTTTACATGATGGACGAATAGCTGAAATGAAAACTGGTGAAGGTAAGACTTTAGTTGGTACTTTAGCATTAGTATTAAACACAATGGAAGGCAATAGTGCACATGTTGTAACAGTAAATGACTATTTAGCTAGTCGTGATGCAAGAGAACTTGAGCCATTATTTAATTTCTTAGGATTAAGTGTAGGTATACTAACTGGTGATTTACATGATGATGAAGCAAGAAAAGAACAATACGCATGTAACGTAGTATATGGAACAAACAATGAATATGGATTTGATTATCTAAGAGATAATATGAAATATGATATCACTGAAAAAGTTCAAAGAGATCATACTTTTGTAATCGTTGATGAAGTTGATTCAATTTTGATTGATGAAGCAAGAACTCCACTTATTATATCTGGTCCAACAAATCATAAGAGTGAAAACTATATTTTAGCAAATCAAATTGCTCTAAAACTTGAAAAAGGTGAGAGAATTGAACCTAAAAGAGCTGATGAAACAGCAATAACAACTGGAGACTTTACAGTTGATGAGAAAAACAAATCTGTACTTTTAACTGAAGATGGTATTACTCATGCTGAAGAATTATTTGGTATAGAAAATCTTTATGCACTAGAAAATGCTGGTTTATCACATCATCTTGATCAAGCTTTAAAAGCAAACTATATTTTTGAAAAAGATGTTGATTATGTAGTTAAAGATGGTGAAATTCTAATTGTTGATGAATTTACAGGTCGGATTAGTGAAGGAAGAAGATTTTCTGATGGACTTCACCAAGCTCTTGAAGCTAAAGAGGGAGTTGAGATAAAAGAAGAATCTCAAACATTAGCTGATATTACATTTCAAAATTATTTTAGAATGTATAAAAAATTATCAGGTATGACAGGAACAGCACAAACAGAAGCTACAGAATTTGCCGAAATTTATAACCTTGATGTTGTATCTATTCCTACAAATGTTCCAATTCAAAGAGATGATAAAAATGATTTAATCTATAAAAGTGAACGAGAAAAATTTAATGCAGTTGCAAATAAGATTAAAGAATATCATGAGAAAGGTCAACCGGTACTGGTAGGAACTGCTTCAATTGAAAAATCTGAACACTTACATGATTTACTTAAAGAACAAAAAATACCTCATACAGTTTTAAATGCAAAACAACATGAAAAAGAGGGACAAATAATCCTAGATGCTGGTCAAAAAGGTGCAGTTACAATTGCTACAAATATGGCAGGACGTGGAGTAGATATTAAACTTCCTCAAGAATGTAAAGATCTTGGAGGTCTTGCAATCATAGGAACAGAACGTCATGAAAGTAGAAGAATTGATAATCAACTAAGAGGTCGTTCTGGTCGTCAAGGTGATGTTGGTGAATCTCAATTTTTCTTAAGTCTTGAAGATAATCTTTTAAGAATTTTTGGTAGCGATAAAATTGCTGGTATTATGGAAAGATTAGGTATTGAAGAAGGTGAACATATAGAATCAAAAATGGTTACTCGTGCAGTTGAAAATGCACAGAAAAAAGTTGAAAGTATGCACTTTGAAAGTAGAAAACATCTACTTGAATATGATGATGTAGCAAATCAACAAAGAAAAGTAATCTATAGTTTTAGAAATGACCTTTTGAATCCTGATTATGATATCGCATCAAAACTAGATGAGAATATGGCTGAATATGCTCAAAATCTATTAGCAAATGCAAACATTGTAGATGGTATGGCTTCTGAAGATTTTGATTTTAATCATATAGTTGTAAAAATGAAAGAAGAACTAAATCTAGACATTACACAATCTCAAATAGAAGGTTCTTCATATGATGAAGTTTATGAAAAAGTTTTAGCTTTATTAAAATCTGAATATGATAAAAAAATGTCTCTTCCTGCACCTGAACAAAGAAGTGAAATAGAAAGAATTTTATACCTTCAAATCTTAGATAATGCTTGGAGAGAACACTTATACTCAATGGATACACTAAAGACTGGTATTGGGCTACGAGGATACAATCAAAAAGATCCACTAGTTGAGTATAAAAAAGAAAGCTATAATATGTTTATTGAATTAATTGAAAGTATTAAAAATGAAATTATTAAAGTTTTATTTACTGTTCAATTAAGATCACAGGAAGAGGAACAAAAAGATCAAGAGATTCTTGAAAAGATGTTAGAGCAAATGGAAAGTGAAACTGAAAATATCACTACAAATTTAAATCAAGATGAAACTTTATCTACTCCACAAATTGAGAAAAAAATTGCAAGAAATGAGCCTTGTCCTTGTGGTAGCGGTAAAAAATATAAACAATGTTGTGGTAAAAGTGGACCTAAAAGAGGCTTGGTAGCTAACAACTAGTGAATACAAAACTTATAAATTTTATTGTTAAAAAATATCTTAAATTTGACAATAAAAATCCATTTATCTCAATATCAGCACTTCTAGCATTTATAGGGGTTGCTGTTGGGGTAATGGTATTAATTGTTACTATGGCAATTATGAATGGTACTCAAAAAGAATTTGAAAATAAACTTTTTACTATGAATTATCCACTTAGTATATATGCTAAAACTCCACTTGGAGTAAACCAAGAACTTTTAAAAAATTTAGAAAATAAATTTCCTCAAATGCAATTTTCACCGTATATTTCATCCCAAGCTATTATTCAAAATGGTGATTCTATGAATGGCGGTATATTATTTGGTGTAGATTCACAAAAAGAAGCATTAATAAACTCAATATATAAGAAATCTTTGCCAAAAACAAAATTAAAAAAATATGACCTTATAGTTGGTGCAGGGATAAAAGATGAATTATATTTAAACTTAAATAATAAAGTTACAATCTATTTTACATCAATAAACCCTACAGGCTTTTCTATGATGCCAAAAATGAAAAGGTTTACATTTAAAGGTAGTTTTGAATCAGGACTTCATGCTTATGATAAAGCATATATGTATACATCAATTGAAGCATTACAAACTATTCTAAAAAAACCTAAAAACATATATGATGGTATACATATATATACAACCAAACCATTTGAGGATATTAAAAATATTCAAAAATCTATTCCACAATTAGAAGTTGGAGTTATAGGTTGGTGGGAACAAAATGGAAACTTCTTTTCTGCTATGCAAATGGAGAAAAAAGCTCTATTTATTGTATTGATGTTAATAATTCTTATTGCATCTTTAAATATTATATCATCACTTCTTATGACAGTTATGAGTAGAAGAAAAGAGATTGCCCTACTTTTATCTATGGGTGCTTCTAAAAAAGAGATCAAATCAATATTTTTAAGACTAGGAAATATTTTAGGAATTGGTGGAATAATTTTTGGTATAGCATTAGGATTTGGAGGTATATTTTTACTTGATAACTTCAATATCATTTCACTTCCAGCTGATGTTTATGGTACATCAAAACTACCTTTGGATTTAAACCTAATTGATTTTATATCTATTATAGTTGGTGCGGTTATTATTGTATTTCTATCTTCATTTTATCCAGCATATAAAGCAACGAAAATTGATGTTTTAGATGTATTAAGAAACGAATAAAAAACACTTATTTATTTTTAGTATTTATCTCTTCACCAATTTTTTGTATTGCTTTTACAGGTAAGGTAATAATTCTTCCTATAATAGAAATAGGAGCTTTAACTGCACTAGAAGCTGTATTTGTAGATATTTTAATATCATCAAATGTACCTTTTATTTTTGCTTTAACAGAAAAGTTTTGTTCATCACCTAAAATAATATAATTAACTAATGGTATTTTACCTATAACATCACTAGCACCCTTAAAAAAGCTTGCATTAAATATCCCATTAATATGATCATTACTAAAATTTAGATTCATTTTTCCATCTAAATCAAGACCATTACCATTTGTTTTTACTTCATACATATCTAAATATTTTGTATCAATATTATATTTATATTTAATATTTCCATGTTTAATAAAATAACTATCCAAAGTAGTTTTTTCTTTTTTATCATTTGTTTGTATAATAGCTTTAGCCTTTGTTTTTGGCTCTATTAAAACATTTTTAATAATAATCTCTCCATTATAAATATTTTTTGTTGCATATGCACTTAAATCAAATTTACCTGATTTTATAAAATCTTTTTTTGTTAAGAATTTAAAAAACTCAGGTGTAATATCATTTATACTCAAAGTTTTTTCTTTTAAATTATTTATATATTTCATATTTGTAACTTTATACTGATTTGTAAATGATCTTAAAATATTATCTTGGAAACTTATCTCAAAATTATCACTAAGAATTTTATATTTATTATCTATTAATATATTTGATTTATTACCATATATTCTTATATCTTTAAACTTATTATTTGATTGTTTTGATTTTGTATTATAAAGTATATCTACATTTTTTAGATGTAAAATATTTGGTTTATTAGTATATGAAATTCTATTATCTTTTGAATTTATTTTTATATTTGATTTGTTTATTATTCCATTTAAATTTAAATTATTAATTCTTTTTTTATTAATCATTAATGGTAAATCTAAATTATTTAAATTTGCTTCAAATGTAAGCATATTTTTTGTATTAAGGTTTAAAATTAAATTTCCATTATTTAATTTATTTTCTTTTAGAAACGGTGAATAAGGAACTATTTTTTTAATATCTTTAACATAAACTTTAAATACTTCTAAATTATCTACTAGTTTTAAGTTTAATTGCTTAATATCAATATTAAGTCCATTTGAAAAATCTACTTTTAATTTTGATGAAATATTATGTATATTTAAAAATACATATTCATCATTTTTAATATTATATTTAATATTTGTTGCTATTCCAGCAGCTTGTTTTGTTTTTAAATTTATATCTAAATCTAGTTTCATAAATAAATTTTTATCATAAAGAAGCGATGATTTTATAATTTTCAAATTATCATTGTTTAATTTTACAGTTGCATCAAGTGCCTTAAACTTAAAATTTTTTATTTTAAATGTAGAATTTTTAGTTTTAAATGTTCCATACAAATTTGTTTTAAACTTACCAAATAGATCAATTTTTATTTTTAACTTAGAATTAGTAGATCCACTTAATTGTTCAATAGGTATAGCTCCGCCAAATGCTTGAACTATTTGAATAATATCTTTTGTAAGTTTATTTTTTGTTTTAATATTTATTACAATATTTGGTTTTTTACCCATAAGTGAAGATATTACCACATTGCTACCATATACTTTTATGCCACGATATGTTGGATTTTTCATATTAAAATATAAATTATCATTTTTATATGTTATTGATAATAATTTTGTTTTTATTGGTTTAAGATTTTTATGATAAATTATACTTGCATCTTGAACTTGAGCATCACCTTCTAATTTCACTAATTTTGGTTTATCACCTGTTATATCAATTATTCCCATAAGATAATTTAATTTAAATTTTCCAGTAATATTATCATACATCCATGATTCTATAATTTTATGTAACCTTATAAAATCTTTTACAAATCTTATATTTTTCATTGATGAACTATCTATATGAAACTCTATTTGCTTTTTATTTGCAATACTATTTATAGTTCCTTGAAGCTCTTTATAATAAAAATTTCCAGTTAAAAAAGAACTTTCCTTTTTAAGATCCAGTTTTATTTCACCATCGAACATCATTTTATAATCTTTTAAATATAAAGAATATAGGTTTAAATTAATTGTATTTTTTGAAAATTCTGGTTTAACTGAGATATTTACTAAATTATTATCAAAATATATATTTTCATCATTGTATGAAACAATCATATGCTGCGAGCCTATAATTAAATCTTTTATATCAATTAATGTAAAATATTGTTTTAGAATTGGAATATATTCTAAATCTTTTTGTATATCATCTAATGAATTTGTATTTTTTAAATTACTATTTATATTTGGTATTTTTAATTTATTTATTTTTACAATTAGCTTTTTATCTAATTTTATATACAATCCGTTTACTGAAATATCTTTATATGAAAATGAAGATATATTTAATCCATATAAATATAGATATAAACCAAAAAAAAGAAGTATTGTGAATAAAAAAGAGATTGTAAAAAGTATTGTTTTTTTAAGTATAGATATCATTTTAATGGCTATAATCTCTCTTAGTTTTTATTTAACGCTTACGGTTAACACACTTCAAGTAATCAAAATACCTAAAGGTTCAACTAAAAGTATTATAACATATCTAAACAAAAATGGATATGATATGAATAATCTTGACTATTATTTAATACGTTTTATTGGTTATCCACAAAGTGGATGGATTGATCTTAAATCTACAAAAATGACAAGAGGTGATTTTTATTATAAATTAACTACATCAAAAGCTGCTCTTAAAAAAATCACTCTAGTTCCTGGTGAAACTTATGTTTATTTTTTTAAAGATATAGCTAAAAAATTCAATTTATCTTATGATAAATTAATTAAATATTATAACCAATATAAAACTAAAGATGATGGAAATATCTTAGCTGAAAGCTACTCTTTACCAAGGGGTATGGATGAGCAGAGAGTTGTATTATACCTGATTAATTATACAAAAAAACAATATAAAGAGTACAGCTACAAAATATTTGGAAATTATGATGAAAAAAGATGGTATAACTATATTACAATAGCTTCTATTATAGAACAAGAAGCTGCAAATACAAAAGAGATGCCAATAGTATCATCAGTAATTCATAATAGACTTAAAAAGAATATGCCACTACAAATGGATGGTACTCTAAACTATGGTAAATATTCACATGATAAGATTACACCAAAACGACTAAAAAATGATAAAAGTAGCTATAATACTTATCTAAATAAAGGTTTACCAAAAAATCCTATTTGTTCAGTTAGCTTAAATTCAATTAAAGCTGCTATATTCCCTATTAAAAGTGATTATATATATTTTATGCGTAATAAAAAAACTGGCACTCATGATTTTACAAAAAGTTACAATTCACATTTAAAGAACATTAATAAACAAAAAAGTGTTACGAAACAACACAATATAAAATCACTATTTGATACAATATAATTAATATATCTCTTCTATGTGAATTATTGAAACAAATAAACTCATTTTATTCCTACAAATAAAAAATAAACGATAAAACTATTAACATTTTGTTATACTTTTTGCATAAATTTATTAAAACAAGGAATACATATGTCTAAAATTATATGGTCAAAAATTGATGAGGCTCCTGCCTTAGCTACTTACTCACTTTTACCAATCGTAAATGCTTTTACAAAAGCTGGTGGAGTTGATGTTGTAACATCTGATATTTCACTTGCAGGTAGAGTTTTATCTGCTATGGGTTTAGCTGAAGATGAACTTTCTAAATTAGGTGAATTAGTTCTTAAACCTGAAGCTAATATTATCAAACTTCCAAATGTATCAGCTTCTGTTGGTCAATTAAAAGATTGTATAGCTGAGCTTCAAGGTCAAGGTTTTGATATCCCTGATTATCCAGAAAATCCAGCAAATGATACTGAAAAAGAGATTCAAGCTAAATATTCAACATGTTTAGGATCTGCTGTTAATCCAGTACTAAGAGAAGGTAATAGTGATAGAAGAGCAGCAAAAGCTGTTAAAAGATTTGCTCAAAATAATCCTCATAGATTAAAAGCATTCT
>CAZAOJ010000029.1:0-25028 GCA_964486745.1 uncultured Arcobacteraceae bacterium | reverse complement strand
TTCATCTGGTTGTGTATTTACATATTTTTCTTTACTCATTATTTATCTCTCCTTATTTTTATTTGTTATGTCATATATAAAACTAAAAATTTCAGCCACTGCTTTATACATATTTGGTGGTATCTCTTTATCAATATCTAGTTTACTTAGAAGTTCAACTAGGTCTTCATCTTTTCGTATAGGCAGATCATTATCTTTTGCAATTTTAATTATATTAGAAGCAATTTTACCTTTTCCTGAAGCGACGACTTTTGGGGCATTGTTTGTAGTCTCTTCATAACTTAATGCTACAGCTTTTTGAATAAATTCTTTATTTTTTGTTTCCATATTAAACTCTTATACTTATACCCTGACCAATTTGTTGATCATTTACAAAACTATTAGTTTCATTTTTTATATCTTCATCTTTTTGAATATCCAATAATCTAATATTAACAGGTATTAAATCTGCTTTATTTATAGCTTGTTTTAATTGTTGCATATTTTCTTGTACTATTTTTTTAAACTCATCTTTTTGAGCAAATATAGATATATCAAGCTGATTTTCATCATGTAATATAACCATTAAATCCAACTTTCCATACTCTTTTAATTTTAAATTTATCTGGACAAAGAACTTATCCTCTTTTAATTTTTTAAAACTTATCTCACCCTCTTCCATGCTATCCCAAATAAATGGTAAAAAAGTACTTTGAGTTGCATTAGCATATGATAAAGCCTGAAAATACTCAATTTGGCCTATCATTTTATCAACATGTTTAATAATATCTTTTGATTGTGGAGTATCAACACTACTTGCATCATCTTTAAGTTGAAGTAATACTGCTTTCATATCATTTGATATTATTTGTTTAGTATTTTCTTGATTTGTAGGTGTTAAGAGTAAACTATTTTGTAATGGTTGAGATATCATAGTATCTAACTTATTTGCTAATTGCATTAAAGGTAAAGATTGTGTTGAATTTTGATTTGAATTATTTTGTTCCATATTATTTATATTTTGTTTTAACATAGTTACTATTTGTTTAATATTTTGAGTAAAACTATTTGTATTCATATTGTTTAACTCATTTTGTATAGTTATTTTTGGTTGATCTATAATAGTTTGTATAGTAGAAGTAAAAGTTGGATTTATATTTTGCAATACTGCTCTTATAGTTGGATTTTGTTTTACCTGAGTTAAAACCTCTTTTATATCAGTTTGTAAAGATTGAATCTGTTTTGGTTGAATATTTTGTTCAAGTTTTACAGTTATATCTTTTATCATAGTTTGTACTTTTGAATCAATTTGAGTAATTTGCTGCTTAGTTATAGCATTTTCATTTGATGATTTTACTTGTTGTGTAAAATCTTGTATTGGTTGTTTAATATTATTTAAAACTTTAATAGCATCTTGTAATACAACTTTTGCCTCTTTTATAATATTAGCTGGTACTTTAATATCCTCATTTTCAATTTGTTGTTGGGCTTGAGGTGTAGTATTTTGATTTTTTACCAAAATAGTATCAATAGTTTTGTTTAGAGCAGTACTATTTTGCAATGTTGGTATTTGTTTTATAGTGTCTTTAATTTGAACTAATATATCTTTTAATTGAATATCTAATTTTTTTGGTTCTGCTGTTTTATTGGCTACTTCCTTTGGTAAAGTTTGTACAGTTTGTTCTAATTTTGTAGCTAAATTATCAAGTTTTAAAACTGATTGCTTTATTTGAGAACTTATATCTTGAGGATTTATTTGTTTTATGCTTGTTGCAATATCTTTGATATCTTGTTGTAATACTTTAGGTGTATCTTTTATATTTGTTTGAATCTGTTCAAGTTTTGACAAAATAGGTTTTGTCTGAGGAATATCTAGTTTTATTAGTTCATTTTTTATATCAGTTAGTATTTGTTTTAAGGGTTGAGCTATTTTTGTGGTTTTTGCTTGATTTAAAAGTTTTGATTCTAAAAATATACCTGTTTGTTTGATTTTACTTTCCAATGTTTTAGCATCAAGATCTTTTACACTTGTCATAAACTGATTTAAAACAGGCTCATATTTAGATAATTTTGGTTCATCTTTGATCAGAGTGGTAAGTGGTTGAATATCTTTACTCAATGTTCCCAAATCTTGTAATACTGATGAATTCTTTAAACTATTTAGTGCAGATTGATTTGAAGTAGTTTTTGAAGACAACTGTTTTAAAACATTTTGTACCATATCTTGCACAGTTTTAGATTGAGTTTGATTTTTAAATTCTTTTGGCATAGAATCCAAAATAGTACTTGCTTGCTTATTTTTTATCGATTCTTTACTCACATCTTTATTGCCACTATTATCTACTTTTGAGCTAGATTGGATAGATTGTAAAATATTAGTAGTAGATATCAACATAATTAATTGTATCATAACTTTAATTATTCTAAAATTCATTATGTATAAAGAAAAAACAATTCAACCAAGCGAAAAAATATTACGCCAAAAATATGTAAGAGTACTTGAAAAATTTGTTAAAAGAGTAATTAATTTGCTTAAACATCCAAAATTTGATTTTGAAGTATTTAAAAAACAATGTTATAAATTCTATGAAGATGTTGAAAAAGTAGAAAAAATTAGATTAAATAATGGATATCTAAATAAACTAGAAGCTTATAGTGTCCATATTTTAAATAGTTTAGAAAATCACTCTAAAACTTTTGAAGATGAAAAAGATTTTTTATTAAAAGAGGCGAATCTTCTTCACAAAGAAAAGAATAGAAACAATTACAAAAAAGATAAACACAAATCTAAATCATTTAATGATGGGTATTAATTTTATTTAATTTCTGTATTAACTCTTTTGTATATTGATACTCCAATTGTTTTATTTTAGCTAATTGTTCTCTAGCATAAGTTATATCCTGATTTGGTTTTATTATATATGGAGTTACAATTACGACTAAATTTATTTTATCATTAATATCGTTTTTATTAGTAAATAATTTACCCAAAATAGGAAGCTCTGCAAGTAATGGAATTTTTTGGATCGTACTTGATTTTTGATTTTTTATTAATCCCCCTAAAATTACACTCTCTCCATGATTCAACACTACAGAAGTTTTAACTTGTTTTTTTGATGTAATTGGCTGATCATTACTTCCTTGTAAAGTATCAATATCTTCTAAAATTGTATTAATATTTAAATGTACTTTTCCACTAGAGTTTATACGGGGTTTTATTTTCAAACTTAAGCCTATATTTTCTCTTTTGTAGCTATCTTTTTTTGTATCACCGCTTCCTATTGTTTGAGTTAAAATTGATACAGTTTTTCCTACATATATAGATGCTTCTTGATTATTTATGCACAATAGTGATGGTTCAGATACAATATCAAGTGCAAAATTTTGTTTTAAAAGATTTATTGTAGCACCTAGAGCTAAGCCTTTTTTTAGATTTTTTATATCAAAAATAGTTCCACTTAAACTATCAATACTAGCACTTCCATCCATCTTAAGAGCATATGAGAATATTCCATCAGTACCTATCATACCACCTGCTAGTCCATACTGTAATCCAATATTTTTAACTCTATTGGTACTAAGTTCTACAATCTTTGCTTCTACATACACCTGTGGATGCTTTTTATCTAGATATTCAATAGTTGCTTGTAGTTGATTTAGATAATCCTCTTTACCCATCATCACTACACAATTTGTATCCTTATCAATATCCACAAAAGGAACTGGATCAAAATTTTTAGCCATATTTTGAATCATTTTTATAATATTTTGTGCGGTTGCATTATCTAAGTCAATAATTTTTATGGCTTTATTTATTTTTTCTTGTTTTTTTATAGTTGTCTTTTTTATTGATATTTTATTTTTTACAATTTTATATCCATTTGTTTCTTTACTTAATTTATACCCTTGCTTATTTAATTGTTTTTGTAATAGATTTAAAAGTTGGTTTTTATTAAGTGGTTTATTTGATTTAAAATTGACTTTTTGATTTATATCATAATTAGATTGTATTGGTATATCTATAGATTTTGATATAATTTTTATTAGTTGACTTATTTCAATATTTTTAAAATTTACATCAATTAATTTATTATTATTTGCATATAAATTTAATATTAAAAAAAAGATTAAAATATATTTATTCATCACTTAATTCCAAGCCCAAAGGAAGCTGTAAATCTAACTGTTCAAACTCTTTTTGTGTAGAACTTAATTGTAAAATAATATCATTTTCAAAAAGTTTATTTATTATTTGAATATCTAATTGTTTGATTAAATACTCAATTTTTGAAAGTTGTGAATATGATATTTTCAAATATTTTGTAGTCAACTTTTTATATTCATATAATTCACTTATATCTATAACTGCATTAACAGCATCTCCATAAGCTCTTACTAATCCACCAGTTCCAAGTCTAGTACCACCAAAATAACGTACAATAATTACTGCAGTATTTATAAGATCTGATCCCTCAAGCACTTTTAAAGATGGCTTACCACTTGTACCTTTTGGTTCCCCATCATCACTAGAGTTTTCTACAATTTGATCAAACTCATTTAAATATCTATACGCATATACAAAATGTCTAGCTTTGGGATGTTTTTCTTGTAATCTTGCCATTATATTTTGAAAATCACTATATGGCATAAGATGAGCAATAAATTTAGATTTTTTAATCTCTATAGTATTTGAGTATTCTTCTTTTATATAATTCATTGGTAAAAGTATAACCAAAATATCTTAAATAATATTAAAATTTATTTGATTGTTATATTTTATTTTATAAAAATTCTTTAAAGAATATCTCTATAGTATGATTTAATTTAGTTTTTTCTTCTCTATATAAATAAATTTTTTTGTATAAAATATATTTTTCTATAATATTCATAACTTTCAATTTATCATAAATCGATAAAATAATATCAAGATCATGTGACATATTTTTATTTTGAGTTTTTATAAATTCTTTATGAAAATCATTTATATCTTGTATCGTTAGTAATTCAAAATCTGCATTAAGTATATATAATATTTCATCAACATAAAAATTCATATTCATATCTTTTGCATACTCTTGAAGTAATACATTTATCTCTTCATTTCGCACAGAGTTATAGTCTGCATTTCTAAGATATTTATAGAGTTTTGGTTTTGATTTTTGCCAGTTATATAAAGTATTTACTTGTACTTCAAATAACTCACTAATTTGTCTATTATTTAGCATTTAAAACCTTTTGTTCATCTATGACTGCATAAGTTCCTGTTGCATATCCTACAAGTGTATTTTTTGCCAAAATCTCTATAGTCACAAAAGCAGTTCTTTTTGTACGATTTACCACTTTGGCATTTGCTATTAAAATATCACCTTTTGCAGGTTTTAAGTAATTTATTTTTATCTCTATTGTTGCACTTGTATATCCATGATTAAGCTCAGATATTACTGCATACCATCCTGCATGATCTGCCAATGTTGCAATAGCACCACCATGAACAACACCTAAGTGTTGCTTATGAAATGGTTGTATTTCAAAAGCTAATTGGGCATATCCATCACCAAGATCCATAATCTCTCCACCAATATGCTTTAAAAAATCAATATCCTCTTTATCTATCTCATTTTGATTCAAATTTAAACCTCATTTATCACTTTTATATTTTTTTCTTGAAGTATAGCAATAGCCTCATTAAACTTACCAGAGTTAACTTTAAATATAAATGATGCGTTGTGAGAGTTACTTACAGTATATGTATATTCAACATTTATATTATTAGTAGATAGTGCTAATACAACTTCATTAAAACTTCCTACATGATCATCAATTGATACTGCAAATACATCTGTGATTTTTAAAGATATACCATTATCATCTAATACCTCTTTTGCTTTTTGCACATCATCTACTATTACTCTTAAAAGCCCAAAATCACTTGAGTCAACTAAATTTATAGATTTAATAGAAAGTCCATTTTTACTTAATAAAGTTGTCACATCTGTAATTTGCCCAGGTTTATTCTCTACAAATATAGATAATTGTTTTATTCTACTCATTTATCTTTCCTTTTATCAATAATTCTTACTGCTTTACCTTCGCTTCTTGCTATACTTCTTGGTTGTACAAGTGTTACATTCGCATTTATATAAAGATTATTCAACAAAGCACTTTGTATATTTCTTTTAATAATAGCCATTTCACCTAAGCTATCACTCATAATATCATCACTAACTTCAACATGAATTTCTAGTTTATCTAGATGCCCTTTTTTATCTACAATAATTTGATAATTTAAAGTAACACCTTCAGTATTAGCAATTACATGCTCTATTTGAGATGGATATACATTTACTCCACTAATAATCAGCATATCATCTGCTCGTCCAACAATAGATTCCATTCTAAGCATAGTTCTTCCACACTTACATGGCTCTTTTGTAATAGAAGTGATATCACCCGTTCTATATCTTAGAAGTGGTAGAGCCTGTTTTGTTAAAGATGTTATTACCAACTCTCCACGCTCTCCCTCTGGAACTGCTTCACCTGTTTTTGAATCAATAATTTCAAATAAAAAATGATCTTCAAATACATGTAATAATTCAGATTCTTTACAACTACAAGCAACTCCAGGACCAATAATTTCACTTAATCCATATACTTCATGATAATCAATTCCCCAAGCTTCACTAACTTCTTTTTTAAGTCCTGCACTTGTTGGTTCTGCTCCAAAAATTCCTGCTTTAAGTTTATAATCTTTTAAGTAATTTGCTCCAGCTTTTTTAGCCACTTCAGCCATATGCAATGAAAAAGTTGGAGTTGCAGCCAATATTGTTGCACCAAAATCTTTCATAAGCATAAGTTGTCTATCAGTCATACCTCCACTTGCAGGAATTATTGTAGCTCCTACCTTTTCAGCACCATTATGAAATCCAAGACCACCTGTAAAAAGTCCATATCCATAACCATTATGTATAATATCTTCACTTGTAGCTCCAGCCATAGTAAAAACTCTACACATAACCTCATCCCAAACATCCATATCAGACTTTGTATATCCAACAACTGTTGGTTTTCCTGTTGTTCCACTGCTACTATGCACTCGTACAACTTCACTCATAGGAACAGTAAATAATCCAAAAGGATAATGAGCTCTTAAATCTTTTTTTGTAGTAAAAGGTAACTTTTTTACATCATCTAAAGTTTTTATATCTTCAGGTTTTAAATTCATCTCATTAAATTTTTCAGTATAAAATGGTGTTAAACTATAAACTCTTTCTACAGTATCTTGTAATCTTTTTAACTGTAAAGCCTCAATATCTTCTCTTCTACTTGTTTCAATCTTATTCCAAACCATATCTCTCCCCTATTTATTATTCATTGCCATGTCTAAAATTTGTAAGTTTTGCTGTGCTACTTTTGCATTCATTTGAGTAATTGCAGCTTTTACCTCATCTACACTAAATGGAAAATTCTCAACATTTGCCAAAGTAGTACCCAACATATACACATTAAGTCCTTGTATTGGAAATTCTTTATTTATTGCTTTTGTATTTGCATCAACCAGTGCAGTTTTAAATGGCAATTTGGGATATTCACTTTGTTTTGCATTTGCAATCATTGTCCCATCACGTTTTAAAAACTCAATATTTCGTAAACTCTCATTTTTATCAAGCCCTATTATTAAGTCTGCTTGACCTCTGTCTATTACAGGGTTTGTAAAATCACCAATTTTTATATCACAAGATACAGCTCCACCTCTTTGACTCATTCCATGATTTTCAGTACCTAAAAATGGGATATCTCTATTACCAGCACAAATTGCAAGAACTTTAACTAAAAATACAACACCCTGCCCACCAAATCCGGCTATTACTACTTGATATTTCATTTTAGTTTCCTTTCTTTAAATAATTATCATCTCTAACAAATGCATCTGTTGGACAAACTACATCTAAACACCCTGCACACCCTGCACATAAAAATGGATCAATCTCAATTTTTCCATCTTTATTATATGCCATTGGTGGACATTTATATACTGTAGTACAAGCATCACAAGCAACACATTTATCAGGATCAACTTTTGCAAAAATACCAGGTACAAAATCAGGTGCTCTTTCAGCATCCAAAATACAAAATTCTCGCACCACTACAACTGTTGGACGATCTGTATTTTTTTCATAAGATTCTTTTACAGTTTTCATAAAATCAATATTATCTTGCATCTCATAACTATAATGATGCTCCATACACTCTATACCCATACCCTCAACTATTTTTTTAATATCTATTGGCTGATGAAATCTTGCTGGTGTAACTTGTCGTCCAGTCATTGCAATAGTAGAGTTATCTAATATTACTAATACAAAATGATGTCCTTGATATATAGCATTCAATAGTGGGGGAATACCACTATGGAAAAATGTACCATCTCCAATAGTTGCAACTACCTGTTTATCTGGATCTGCAATAGAAAATCCACTTGCCATAGATACTGATGCTCCCATACACAAAATACTGTCAATAGCTCCTTGAGCAAGAGCAAGAGTATAACATCCTATATCAGATGGATATATAGATTTTTTCTTTTTAAATACTTTCATAATAGCATAGTATATATCTCTATGTGGACACCCTGGACAAAGTGCAGGAGGTCGTGCGGGTACATCAAATCCCAAATCAATTTGTGGTACTTCATAGATATTAGTTCCTTCATAAAAACCAATTCTTTGAAAAGATTTTAAAATCTCCTCTTTACTCATCTCATCTATTTTATGAGTTGTATTTGTATTTTTACCATATACTTTTTCACATGCAATTTGTTCTTCAACACAAGGGTATGGCTCTTCCATAACTAAAACTTTATCATAATTATCAAATTGAGCTTTTATTTGTTCTGCTGGTAAAGGATAAGGCATAATAATTTTAACAACATCAGCTTCTAAATTTAGATCATTTAGAGTCTCTTTTACAAATCCAGTTGCTGTACCACTTGTAAGAATTAAAAGTTTTCCACCTTTTAATTTTTCAAACTGTGGTGCTAAAAATGTTTCCCAGTTGTATTTTGCAATTGTATCTACCCTTTTTAATTGCTCTTGACCTTGAGGAAATCTATCTTTTCGTGGAACTGCTCCCCATCTTGGTACATCTCTTTTAAATTCACCCTTATTTGGAAGATAATTTGTATCTTTATCCATAGTAATAATTTCTCTTGCATGACATACCCTCATAACTGGACGTAGCATCACAGGAATTTGAAACTTTTCAGAAAGTTCAACGCCAAGCTTTGTAAGATCATAAGCATCTTGTGGAGTTGCAGGATCTAGTACAGGAATTCTTGCAAATTTTGCAAAAACCCTACTATCTTGTTCTGTTTGAGAAGAGTGAAAACCAGGATCATCTGCTGCAACCAAAAGCATACCACCAAGATTTCCTATATATGAAGCACTCATTAAAGCATCACTTGCCACATTAAGTCCAACTTGCTTCATTGTTGCACATGTTCTTTTTCCTGCTATTGCTCCAGCATATGCTACTTCAAATCCAACTTTTTCATTTGTACCCCACTGGGCATAAGTGTTTAGATCCAACTGCTTTGCATATTTTTGCACATTTCCTAAAATCTCACTAGATGGAGTTCCAGGATACCCACTTACCATATCAACATTTGCATGAATCAATCCCCATGCAATTGCATCATTTCCCATTAATGTTTGTTTCATAACTATTTATTCCTAATTATTTAAAAATTTTAACCATTATACTTTATTTTTCTTTATTTTTCACAATAATTATACTTTTTTATACTTTTTTTATAATTTCCCAAATATTAAGAAATCTCATAATTAATTTTAGAATTATTGTGATATACTTTATTGAAAATTATTTTAGGAGATTAATAATGTTTAAAAAGTTAACTTCAAGAGTACTTGCTCTTTTGTTTATTTCTGGTCTTGCATTACTAAATGCAAATACGATTAAAATAGGTGCAATTGTTGCAGCAACTGGTCCTGCTTCATTTTTAGGTGATCCTGAACTTAAAACTCTACAACACTATGTAGAAAAAATAAATGCAAATGGCGGAATAAATGGAGATAAGATTGAACTTATTCACTATGATACGGGTGCAAATCCTAAAAAAGCTGTTACTTTTGTAAAAAGACTTATCAATCAAGATAAAGTAGTTGCTATTATAGGACCATCTACTACTGGTGAAACAATGGCAATTTTAAAATTTGTTAAAAAAGCAAAAATTCCTCTATTATCTATGGCTGGAGCTGTTGCTATTATTGACCCTGTTAAACCATATGTATTTAAAATGGTAGCAACAGATAGAATGGCTTGTCAAAAAGTTATGCAAGATCTAAATACAAGAGGTTTAACTAATTTAGCTTTAATCTCAGGAAGTGGTGGATTCGGAAAATCTATGAGAAAACAATGTAAAGATGTAGCTAAAGATTATAAAATCAATATTGTTGCAGATGAAACTTATGGTAAAAAAGATTCAGATATGACTGCACAACTACTTAAAATCAAATCAAATTCTAAAGTACAAGCTGTATTAAATCCAGGTTTTGGACAAGGTCCAGCTATTGTTACTAAAAATTACGCTCAATTAAAAATCAAACACCCACTTTATCAATCACATGGGGTTGCTTCTAAAAAATTTATTGAGATTGCTGGAGCTTCTTCAAATGGTGTAAGAGTTGTTGCACCACCTGTTGTAGTTGCAGATAAATTAGATGACAGTTTCCCAAATAAAAAAGTTGCACTTGATTACAAAAATGAATATGAAAAAGCATTTAATACTCAAGTATCTAGTTTTGGTGGTCATGCCTATGATGCACTATTTGCTATAGTTGAAGCAATTAAATCTACAGATTCTACTGATCCACAAAAAATAAGAGATGGAATTGAAAATCTTAAAAACTTCCCTGGAGTTGATGGTATAGTAAATATGAGCAAAGATGATCACTTGGGACTTGATACAAAAACAGGTATGATTATGCTTGAGATCAAAGATTTAGATTGGACAATAGTAAAATAAATATAATATGAATGAGATTTTTGGATTTATACTTTCAGGTATTGTTGTAGGGTTTATATATACACTTGTAGGATTAGGTTTTACAGTTATATATAACTCAAGTGGTATTATAAACTTCTCTCAAGGAGAGTTTGTAATGGCAGGAGGAATGTCTAGCGTATTTTTATTACAAGCTGGACTTCCTCTTGGAGTATCTTTTATTTTGGCTATTATGATAACTTCACTAATAGGTATAACACTTTATAAGCTTATATCAATATCAAAAGATAGCTCCCAAATCTCACTTATTATCTTAACTTTGGGTTTTGCCATATTTTTAAGAGGTTTAGCTCAAGTTATTTTTGATAAACAACTACACACTATGCCTTCAATGCTGGGTGATGGTGCTTTTGAGATTCTTGATACTACACTTTCATATCAATCTATATTGATAATTATTGTATCTATTATTATAGTTATATCTTTATATCTGTTTTTCCAAAAAACAAAAACAGGTCAAGCTATGGTTGCAGCTTCAAATAATATCGATGCAGCTAAACTAATGGGTATAAATATCAAAAAAATTCTTATGCTAAATTTTGCAATATCAGCTGTAATTGCCTCTATTGGAGGAATACTTCTTACACCAATCACATCTACAAACTATGAAGTTGGTATTATGCTTGGTTTAAAAGGTTTTTGTGCAGCTATTATTGGAGGGCTTGGAAATCCATTTGGTGCAGTTGCAGGTGGATTATTACTTGGTATTTTAGAATCACTTGTAGCTGGATATATCTCAAGTGAATATAAAGATGCCGTTGCATTTATAGTATTACTTGCTATTTTATTTTTTATGCCTGGTGGTATCTTTGGCAATACAAAAGCACAAAGAGTTTAATATGTTAGATAAATTTAATATAAACAAACAAATACTATTACTTACAGGTATCCTTATAGTACTTCCGTTTTTATTACAAAACGATTTTCATTTTGAGATTGCAATTTTGGCAATATTAAATGCGATTATCTGCATAGGACTAAATCTACTTATGGGGTATGCTGGACAGGTTAGTCTTGGACATGGTGCATTTGCAGGACTTGGAGCATATATAAGTGTAATCTTAACTTCAAATTATGAGTTTTCTCCACTATTTAGTATTTTTATATCTATATTACTTATGTCTATTTTGGCTTTTATCATCTCTAAACCCATACTTAAACTAAAAGGTCATTATCTTGCTATGGCAACTTTAGGTATTGGTATTATTATCAATATAGTTTTAAATGTTGAAGAAGAGCTAACCGGTGGAAGTGATGGTATGAGTGTAGATAGTTTTAGTGTATTTGGGTTTGAATTTAGTGACTCTATACACTGGTATATACTTGTATCAGTACTTTTGGTATTTTTTATATGGATGTTTGAAAATCTTATTGATTCACCTTTTGGAAGAGTATTAAGATCTATTCATGATAGTGAAAAAGCAGCCTCAAGTGTGGGAGTTGATATATCACACTATAAGAGTATTGTATTTGTTTTATCTGTATTTATTGCTACAATTGCAGGAAGTTTATATGCATTTTTTTCTGGTTTTATCTCTCCACAAGAAGCTAGTTTCAACCACTCAATAGAACTTGTTGTAATGGTAGTACTTGGTGGACTTGGAAGAATTTATGGTGCTATATTTGGAGCAGTGATCCTTACAGTATTACCTCAGCTTCTTACAGCATTTGAAGATTATGAAACACTTATTTTTGGTGCAATTATTATAGTAGTGATGATATTCTTACCAAAAGGGATAGCTTCACTTTGGGATAAAATAGTGCCAACAAAGGAGGCAAACCTTGCTTCAAGTAAATAATGTAACAAAATCATTTGGTGGAGTAAAAGCTGTAGATGATCTAAGTTTTAGAGTTAAAAAAGGGACAATTCACTCTATTATTGGACCAAATGGAGCTGGAAAAACCACTCTTGTAAATATGATAACTGGAGTTTATAAAGTTGATAGTGGCACAGTATTTTTAGATGGTGCTGATATTACAAATATATCTACAAACAAACTGGTATACAGAGGGGTATGTAGAACTTTTCAAAATCTTGAAGTTTGTCAAAATTTAACTTTACTTGAAAATGTGATGTTGGGATTTGATAAATATATGAATAAAAACCTTTTAAAATCATGTTTTAGATCAAAATCTATTCAAGAGGATGAAAAAAGATATACAACAAGAGCACTTCATCTTTTAGGATTAATTGGATTAGAAAATTTGGCATATCAAAAAGCACAAAATCTATCTTATGGAGTATTAAAAAAACTTGAAATCATAAGAGCTTTGGCTACTTCTCCTGAACTAATCCTTCTTGATGAACCAGTTGCAGGACTAAATCCAAAAGAAACAGCTGAAGTTTCACAACTTATAAAAACTGTAGTAAAAGATGAAGTGACAATTATACTAATAGAGCATGATATGAAAATGGTAATGGATATATCTGATCATATTACAGTTATGAATTTTGGTAAAAAACTAGCCCAAGGTACACCAAAACAGATCGCATCAAATGAGGATGTAATACAGGCATATTTAGGTAGTGGAAATATAAATGAGTAGTTTATTAAAAATAAAAGATCTATCATGCAGTTATAATCAAATAATTGCACTGCAAGATATAAATATAGATATAAAAAAAGGTGAAATTGTATCTTTAATAGGTGCAAATGGTGCAGGTAAAACAACACTTTTAAGAACTATAAGTGCCTTAATGAATCCAAAAAATGGCTCTATAATATTTAATAATAATGATATTACCAAAACCTCATCAGATCAAAGAGTAAAACTTGGAATTGCTCAAGTACCTGAAGGCAGAGGCTTATTTTCAATTTTAAGTGTAGAAAAAAATCTTCTTCTTGGAGCATACACGAGAAGTGATGATGAGATACAAAAAGATTTAGAAGATATATACAAAAGATTTCCAATACTAAAAGAGAAAAAAGATCAATATGCAGGTACACTTTCAGGCGGCCAACAACAAATGGTAGCTGTTGGCAGAGCTTTGATGAGCAAACCAAAACTTCTGCTTCTTGATGAACCAAGTATGGGACTTGCTCCAATAATAGTAGAAGAGATTTTCAATGTAATAAAAGAGCTAAAAAACAGTGGAACTACAATTTTTGTAGTGGAACAAAATGCCTTTTTGGCTTTGGGTATATCTGATTGGACGTATGTACTTGAAAATGGACATATCACTATTAGTGGTAAATCAAAAGAGCTACTAAATGATCCAAAAGTAAAAGAGGCCTATTTGGGGATATAAGTTTATAAATATATTTATTATCTATATCTTATAATTTTTTGTATAAAATGTATTTCTGATATATTAAAAAGGAAGTTATATTATGCAAAGAGCCTATTATAAAAATAATATTGAGAATTTTATAAAAGATAGTCAAAATAATATTTTAGGCTCTTTATCATTACATCATAATCACGCTTTAGAAGACTTACAAAGAAATGCTTGGTTGTCTCAAATAAAAATTTTAAAAGATACTCTTAAATACGATTATCAAGATGGTGAAATATTTTTTGAATTTTTAATTCCCCGTATGGGTAAAAGAGTAGATAATATAGTTATTATAAGAAATATTGTTTTTATAATTGAATTTAAAATTGGTTCTTCTAATTATGATAACTATGCAAAAGAACAAGTATTAGACTATGCAGTAGATTTAAAAAATTTTCACAAAGCAAGTCATAATATTGTTTTAGTTCCAATACTTTGTGCTACTGAAGCAAATGGATATCAAAATAATATTAAAATACTAAAAGATAAACTCTATAATATACTTCTAACAAATAAAACAAATCTAAAAAATATTACAAAACAATGCTTAGTGAAAATTGATAATGGTAGTAATATTAATATAAATAACTGGTATAATTCTATTTATCAACCAACACCAACAATAATACAAGCTGCACAAGCTTTATATAAAGGACATAATGTTAAAGAGATATCTCGCTCAGATGCAGGAGCTATAAATTTAACTAAAACTTCTAATACTATTTCTGAGATAATTGAGCATTCAAAAACTAATCATATAAAATCAATATGCTTTCTTACAGGTATCCCTGGTGCTGGTAAAACATTAGCGGGGTTAAATATTGCTGTTGAGAGGATGAAAGCAGATAAACAAGAACATGCTGTTTTTTTATCTGGAAATGGTCCTTTGGTTGATGTTTTAAGAGAAGCTTTAACAAGAGATGAGGTTAATAATGCAAAAATAAATGGTAAAAAAATAACAAAAAAAGAAGCAGCGATAAAAGCAAATACTTTTATTCAAAATATTCACCATTTTAGAGATGATGCTCTTATAACAAATAAAGAGCCGACAGAAAAAGTAGTAGTATTTGACGAAGCACAAAGAGCCTGGAATAAAGAACAAACTTCAAAATTTATGAAACAAAAAAAAGGTTATGATAATTTTGAAATGTCAGAACCAAATTTTTTAATTAGCGTCATGGATAAGCATAGCCATTGGAGTGTTATTATTTGTTTGATTGGTGGAGGACAAGAGATTAACAATGGTGAAGCAGGCTTAGAAGAATGGATATATTCACTACAAAATAATTTTAAAAATTGGAATATCTTTTATTCACCTTATATAATATCTGATAAAAATTATTTACAAAATGATGATTTAATAGAGTGGCTTAAATTAAATCAAAAAGCACAAAAAAATGATAATTTACATTTATCAGTATCAGTGCGTTCTTTTCGTTCAGAAAGATTATCAGAATTTATACATGCTATATTAGACATTGATATAGATAAAGCTAAAAATTTATACACAAATTATATTAAAAGCTATTATCCCATAAAAATTACTAGAAATTTTCAACAAGCAAAAGAATGGTTAAAAAAACAACGATTAGGAAATGAAAGAACAGGAGTTATTGCAAGCTCTGGTGCATATAGATTACGACCATTTGGAATAAATATCAAATCAAAAATAGACCCAGCTATTTGGTTTTTAAACGATAAAAATGATATTCGTTCATCTTTTTTTCATGAAGAAATAGCAACAGAATATGATATTCAGGGATTAGAACTTGACTATACTTGTGTATGCTGGGATGGAGATTTTTATTTTAATAATAATCAATGGGAATTTAAAAAATTTAGTGGCACAAAATGGCAAAATATTAAGCAAGAAGTAAAAAAAAGATATTTATTAAATACTTATAGAGTTTTACTAACTAGAGCTAGACAAGGAATGATAATATTTATTCCTGAAGGTTCACAAGAAGATAAAACAAGATTATTAAAATATTATGATGGGACATTCGAATATTTGAAAAGTATTGGTATAAATGAGATATAAGTAATCTCAAAAAATATCTAAATACTTAAAAATTATTATATTCACTTCTTGACAAATCGTACGATATTTAGTACAATAATATAAAATAAACTAAAAGGTAATACATGACAAAAGTTATGTCAGTAAGTCAAGCAAGAAAAGATATATATAATCTTATGGATGAAACTGCACAAACACATGAACCAATACTCATTACTGGAAAAAGAAACAATGTAGTTATGATTTCACAAGAAGATTGGAATGCAATAGAGGAAACTTTATACTTAAATTCTATTCCAAATATGGCTAAATCTATTCAAGAAGCAATGAACGCTCCAGATAGTGATTTTAGTGAAACTATTGAATGGTAAAATATAAAGTACTTTATAGTAAATTAGCACAAAAAGATGCTAAAAAACTCTCAAATGCAAATTTAGCTTCCAAAGCTAAGGATATTATTGAAATTTTAAAAAATAATCCTTTTCAAAACCCACCACCTTATGAAAAATTGGTTGGAAACTTAAATGGTGCATATTCTAGAAGAATAAATATTAAACATAGAATGATTTATGAAGTAAGAGAAGTAGATAAAGTAGTCAGGATCTCTAGGATGTGGTCACACTATGGAGAATAATAAAATAAATATATAGGAAATAAGTAATTTACAAATTTTAAACAATACTTAGCTATTATTTCACCTATGAGATTAGATCTATATGTAGCAAAACATTTTAATATACAAAGTAGAAATAAAGCACACGAACTTATTAAAAACTCAAAAGTAAAAATAGGTGATAAAATCATCACCAAACCATCTTACAAAGTTGAAGATGATGATAAAATTACTTTGCTTGAAGAAGATTTTTATGTAAGCAGAGCTGCATATAAACTAAAATACTTTTTAGAAGAGATTGATCTAAATATAGATGGATTAAATGCACTTGATATTGGCTCTAGTACGGGTGGATTTACACAAATACTTCTAAACAACAATATAAAACATATAAGCTGTGTAGATGTAGGAAGTAATCAACTTCATGAAAAAATAAAACACAATGAAAAAATAGCTATGTATGAAAATACAGATATACGAGATTTTAAATCAACTCAAATATTTGATTTAGTTACTTGTGATGTTTCGTTTATATCTATACACAATATTTTAAATGATATAAATAGATTAGCTTTAAAACATATTATTATACTTTTTAAGCCACAATTTGAAGTAGGTAAAGAGAGTAAAAGAGATAGAAGTGGTGTAGTTCAAGATCAAAAAGCTATACAAGATGCACAAAGCTATTTTATACAACAAACTGCCAAATTAGACTGGCAACTAATACATAAAGCATACAGTAAACTAGAAGGGAAAGAGGGAAATCGTGAAGAGTTGTACTACTTTTGCAAAAAATAATATAACATCTATTGCTATTGGTGGATTTGATGGTATGCATCTTGGACATCAAGCTTTATTTGATGCTTTAGATACAAATGGTGCAATAGTAGTGATACAAACACCTTATGAAAATCTAACTCCAAACAAATACAGATGTGCAAAGACCACTATCCCATTGGTATTTTATCCACTAGATGAGATTAAACATCTAAAAGGGGAAGAGTTTTTAGATCTACTTATAGAAGAGTTTCCAAAATTAAAAAGAATTGTTGTTGGTTTTGATTTTTGCTTTGGAGCAAATAGAAGATACTGTATCAAAGAGTTAAAAGAGCTATTTTTGGGAGAAGTTGTTGTAATAGATGAGATAAAAAACAACACTATAGGGATACACTCAAGAACAATAAGACAATATCTACAAGAGGGACAAATCCAAAAAGCAAATAAATTTTTGGGATACAACTATGAAATAGAAGGTCTTATCATCAAAGGTCAAGGGCTTGGACAAAAACAGTTTGTACCTACATTTAATGTTGAAGTTAATCAGTTCTTAATCCCTGCACACGGAATATATATTACAAAAACAAAAATTGATAATATATACTATCCTAGTGTTTCATTTATAGGGCATAGAGTCACTACTGATGGAAATTTTGCAATAGAAACACATATCTTGGATAAAAAAATATCTACAAACAATCACAAACTTCAAATACAATTTATACAAAAACTAAGAGATAATAAAAAATTTGAAGATTTTTCACTTTTAAAACAGCAAATACAAAAAGATATAGAAAATACTAAACAATATTTTTCATCATAATATAAGAAAAAGCTATTAAAATAGTGTTATGAAGATATTTTTATTGCCACTATTCTTTTCTATAATTTTATTTGCAAATAATAGTTATAAATATACAAATGAGCTTATAAATTCACACTCTGCATATCTACTCCAACATGCACATAATCCTGTAAATTGGAAACCTTGGAGTCAAGAAGTTTTTAATCAAGCAAAAAAACAAAATAAACTAATATTTATATCTATTGGTTATAGCACTTGCCACTGGTGTCATGAAATGGAAAAAGAATCATTTAACAATGAAAAAATAGCTAAACTTTTAAATGATAACTATATAAATATCAAAGTAGATAAAGAGCAGATGCCACATATAGACACTGCTTTTCAAGAGATCCACTCAAAACTAAAAACAAGAAGAAATGGTTGGCCTTTAAACCTAATACTAAACTATAAAAAAGAGATTGTTTATATCACCACTTATATACCTCCTAGTTTTAAATATGGTGTAGAAGGAATGGATAGTTTACTTCCAAGAATTGCAAACCAATATAAAAATAAAGATAAAAAACTTTTAAAAAAAATCACTTTATATAAAAATATTTTAAAAAATAAAGAGTTAATCTCAAATAAAAAAAGGTCAAGTCAAAATATTGAAAAAAAGTATGTAGAGTTGATGTTAAAAAGATACGATAAAGTTTTTTATGGCTTTGATAAATCACCAAAATTTCCTTTAGCTTCAAATTTAGATTTACTTTTAGATATATATCTACTAACAAACAATAAACAAGCTTTAAAAATGGCAATTAACTCCCTTCAAGCTATGGCAAAAGGTGGAATATATGACCAAATAGAGGGTGGTTTTTTTAGATATAGTGTTTATGCTGATTGGATAATACCACATTTTGAAAAGATGTTATATACAACTGCTGAATTAATACCTGTATATATAAAAGCATACAAAATAACAAAAAATAAGCTTTTTAAAAATATAGTTATAAAAAGTATAGAACAAATCAATCAAAACTTTAAAAGTATAAGCAATTTATACTATAGTGCAATAGATGCTGATTCTTTAAACTATAAAAATAAAAAACAAGAGGGGTTTTATTATGTATATAATTATGATTTTGTAAAAAAAGAATTGGAAAATAATAATATTAAAAACCCTGAAAAAGTCTTAGAATATTTAGGTATAGATTCATTTGGAAACTTTGATGATAATTTAAATAATCCTCATATAGTTGATTTTGAAACATCAAAACCAAAAAACTTATCAAAAATTATAAATATTTTAAAACAAATAAGAAAAACAAAAACTTTCCCTTTTATTGATAAAAAGATTTTAACCTCTTGGAATTCTATAATTATAAATGCACTATATGATGCTTCATATTTTAATAAAAAATATTTAACACAAGCTAATAACTCTTTAAATATCTTATTAAAAAACGTTTATATAAACAATACTTTATATCATCAAATATTTAAAAACAAAATATCACAAAAAGGATATTTAGAAGATTATGCTTTTTTAATAAATACCCTTTTAAAAGCCTATCAAACCACTTATGATAAATCAAAATTAACTCTTGCAAAAAATTTAAGCTATGAAGCTATAGATAAATTTTATAAAAACAAAAGATGGTACCTCAGTCAAGAAAAACAATATTTAGCAACTTTTAGTGATAAATACTACACTTCTGCACTTTCAATATTTTTTAATAATCTTATTACTATATCAAATCTAACTTACGATACAGCACTTTTAAATAAAAGTAAAATTTTTATAAAAGAGCAACAAAACAAAATATTAGAAAATATTTCACAAAATCCACAAGCTATAAAATCAATAATAAGAACAAAAAATCAAGATATAATTTTAAAATCATCAAAACAAAATCTTTTAAAAAATTATAAACAAATTAACTCAATATCATACCCATTTATCTATACTACTATTGAGGATACAAATATGTTTCTTGCTTGTGATGAAAGTTCATGTTTTAGTTATGATAAAAGCCTTGATAAAGTAATATTGGATATAATATCCAAATGATTGATAAAGTATTTGACAAAGCTATTTCAAAGCAATTTGAATTTGATGAAGAAGTTGCCTCTGTATTCGATGATATGCTAGAGCGTTCTATTCCATATTATGAGCAAACAATAGATCTAACTACTACATTTGCATTGAAATTTTTAAATGAAAATGACACAGTATATGATCTTGGCTGTTCAACTGCATCTACACTAATAAATCTATCACAAAAAAGTACTTTTGAATTAGATTTAATTGGTATTGACAACTCTGATGCTATGCTTCAAAGAGCACAAAGAAAAAGTAATGCATATGGTGCTAATATCACTTTTATAAATGATGATATGTTAGAGGTACCTTTTAAGAAATCAAAAGTAATTATTGCTAATTATACTTTACAATTTATACGACCATTACAAAGAGAAAAACTAATCAAAAAGCTATATGAATCACTACAAGATGGTGGGGTATTCATATTTAGTGAAAAAATTATCTCTAAAGATTCAAATTTAAATAAATTATATATAGATCATTACTATGATTTTAAAAAACAACAAGGTTATAGTTCATTTGAGATCTCTCAAAAAAGAGAAGCTTTAGAAAATGTACTTATACCATATACAGAACAAGAAAATATAAAAATGATGAGTGATGCTGGTTTTAAACATTGTGAAACAATTTTCAAATGGGTAAAATTTGCAACATTTATTGCAATAAAATAGGAGAACAAATATGATAGAAGTTGGTAATAATGCGCCAGAATTTTGCATACCAAATCAAGATGATGTAGAGATATGTTTACGAGACTTAATAGGGAAATGGATAGTACTATACTTTTATCCAAAAGATAATACACCAGGATGTACTACCCAAGCTTGTGATTTTACAGCTGCGCTTCCTGCTTTTGAAGAGCTTGATGCTATAATTTTAGGAGTTAGTCCAGATAGTACAAAAAAACATAGAAACTTTATAGAAAAAAAAGATATAGAATTTACACTTTTAAGTGATGAAGATAAAAAAGTATGTGAAGCTTATGGAGTTTGGCAGCTTAAAAAATTTATGGGGAAAGAGTATATGGGAGTTGTAAGATCAACTTTTATAATTAATCCAGAAGGTAAAATTGCAAAAATTTGGACAAAAGTAAAAGTAAAAGGACATATTCAAGATGTTCAAAATAGCTTAACTGAATTAAAAAACAAGGGATAAAAATGAGATATATATTATGGACAATAGCACTATTTGCACTAGGAAATGCACAAATACACAAAACAATGTGCTATGTTGAAAACTGGACAACACCTTCAAATGTTGAGAGTATTAAACTAAATGGTGGTGTATGTAAAGGTAAAAAATCTATTAAAGATTTAAAAGAAGATGGATGGGAAGTTGATGATATAATTACTAGTAAAACAAAATCTGGTACAAACTATATGTATATCATGAAAAAAGATGTTGAAGAAGCATTTATTAAAAGAGTATTAAAGAATCCAGAACTATTAACAAAGAACCGTATTAAAAAAGATCAATTTAAAACACAATACTTAAAAATATCAAATGCAAATGATACTACTGCTACAATTAATAAAGGAAATTTAATAGTTGGTCAAAGTGGTGTAGTTGTACATAGATATAATGGTAAACATACAATTATAATTGCTTCAGCTTCTGTAATTGATTCAAATAATACACAATCAACTATAAAGTTCTCAAACTTTGATGGATTATCTCAAAGTGCCTTACCTACGAGTAATATCAAAGCTACTGATGGAGATATATTTATTTTAAACTATTTATATAATACATCATTACTTATTGCACCAAATAATCAAAGTTTTAAAACAGTAAGAGGTATGTTTCCAAATCAAAATTTCATTCATAGTGATGTCTTTGCAACAAATTTAAAATATTTAAAAAAGTCTACACCTACAAAACCGATTATTCAAGCATTTTGTAAGAATCAAGATATTGGTACAATTTATATAGTAGTAGATAATACAGTATATACACTTGATGCAAAAACATTTAAAGTAGTATCGAAAAATCCAATATTCTATGATTTTAATAATACACAAATACCATTTTATACAAGAGTTGAAGATATTAAAGATGGTGTATTTAGCTTAAGTTTCATTGGACTTTCTGGAGATGCAATGAAAGATTATAGTGAATATTATAGTAAATTATTAGGTTTATAATATGATAGAAATATCTCATCTTAATTATTTCAAGTCTATTGTAGGTGATGAAAATGTAAAAAGTGACAAAGCTCATCTAATAGCATATTGTTATGATGCTACTCGTACTAGATTTGAACCTGATGCTGTTGTTTTTCCAAGAGATGAGCAAGATGTATCAAAAATTTTAAAATATTGTAATGATAATCAAATTATTATAGTTCCAAGAGGTGCTGGATCTGGTTTTACAGGGGGAGCATTGCCATCAAGTGGTGGAATAATATTAAGTTTAGAACGACATATGAATAAACTCCTTGAAATTGATATGCAAAATCTTGTAGGTGTTGTTCAACCTGGACTTATAAATATGGATTTTCAAAAAGCAGTTGAAGAGGTTGGATTATTTTATCCACCAGATCCTGCTAGTGAAGAGTATTCAACTTTAGGTGGAAATGTAAGTGAAAATGCTGGTGGTATGAGAGCAGCAAAATATGGTATAACAAAAGATTATGTTATGGCATTACGTGCAGTTTTACCAAATGGTGAAATAATTACAGCTGGTAAAAAAACTATTAAAGATGTAGCAGGATATAATACTGCAGGTATATTAATAGCTAGTGAAGGAACACTTGCTGTTATTACAGAAATCACTTTAAAACTAATTCCAAAACCAAAACTAAAACAAACATATATGGGAATTTTTCCAAATGTAAATAATGCTATGAATGCAGTATTTAAATCACTTGCAAGTGGAGCAAATCCAGTTGCAATGGAATTTCTAGATGCTCTTGTAATTCAAGCATTAAGAGAAAAATTAAATGTAGATCTTCCTAGTGATGCTGGTGCAGTATTAGTTGGAGATGTAGATGGAAGTAGTCAAGATGATATACAATCACAACTTCAAACATTAAAAGATTCATTTGCACAAAATGGTTCAAGTGATTTTATTATTGCAAAAGATGAACAAGAAGCAGCAAAACTTTGGTATGCAAGAAAAAATGCATCACCTGCTGTTACTATTTTTGGAAATAAAAAACTAAATGAAGATATATCTGTTCCTAGAAGTAAATTACCTGAAGCTCTTAGTGAGATATATAAAATTGGTGAAAAATACGATTTTAAAGTACCTTGCTTTGGACATGCTGGAGATGGAAATATACATGTAAATGTGATGATAGACCAATCACAGATAGAAGAAGGACATAAAGCTATAGAAGAGATATTTCAATTAGTAGTTGATATGGGTGGAACTCTAAGTGGTGAGCATGGTATTGGAACAGCAAAAGCTCCATTTATGAGTATTGCATTTAGTGATGCAGAGATGGAACTATTTAGAAGTATCAAAAAAGCTTTTGATCCAAATAATATTTTAAACCCCTTTAAAATGGGGCTATAAAAGTAAGATATATGAATATTGTTCCTAAAAATATAATAAGAACAATATTCAAATTTTTTAAATCATTTTTAGATGATGATACTACATACTATGCAGCAAGTCTTAGTTTCTTTACAATATTCTCATTCTTACCAATAATTGCACTACTTATTGCATTTATATCATATTTTAATATACTCTCACCATATTCAAGTGTAATTACAAACTTTATAATAGAAAATTTAAATCCAACAAACTCAAGTTTATTTACACAATTAGTAGAAAAATTTTTATCCAATACAAATAGCTTAGGAAGTTTAGGTATTTGGTATATGCTATTTATTTTTATTATGTTTTTTAAAGATTATGAATATATTATTAGTAAACTACATAAAACAAAAAAAAGAAAGATATATATATCATTTTTTATATATCTAATTGTATTACTTCTATTACCAATAATTTTTATAGTAATAATTTATATCTTAAAATTATCACATATACCTTTCATAAATAGTGTTATACCTTATCTAATGAGTTGGCTATTTTTTATTATTGTATTTAAAATATCCGTAAATAAACAAACAGCACTAAAACCATTGCTAATATCATCATTTGTAACAATGATAGCATTAAATATAACTAAAACACTCTTTATATTATATATTGTATATAATCAAACATATACAACAATATATGGATCATTTAGTACTGCGCTTTTTTTCTTTTTATGGATATATATATCATGGGTTATATATCTATATGGAATTAAAATATTTTATACATTAAATACAACAAATAAATAAGCACACAATGTCAAATAATGATAAAAGAAAGTAAAGAGAATAGGATAAAAAAAGGCTAAAAAAAAGCTCTTACTAATATCATGAGTA
>CAZAOJ010000028.1:0-25059 GCA_964486745.1 uncultured Arcobacteraceae bacterium | reverse complement strand
TTTAAGATTTTTTAACAAATTTAGTCAAAATAACAATTCTTTGCCCTTCTACTCTTCCTTCTATTTGTTCTGAATTATTTGTAAGTGCGATTTTTCGCACTGCTGTTCCTCTTTTTGCAGTAAATCCTGCACCTTTTACATCAAGATCTTTTATAAGTACTACAGTATCTCCAGCATTTAGTGTTACACCATTACTGTCTTTATGAACTATAGCATCTTCAGTATCATCACTAAGACCAGCATCAGCCCAAGCTTTTATATCATCTTCTAGATACATCATATCAAGTAAATCTTGTGGCCAACCTTCAGCTTTTAGTTGATTTAGCATTCTATATGCTACAACTTTTACAGCATCTACTTCACTCCACATGCTATCATTTAAACAGTGCCAATGACTTGCATCAATCTTTGAAGGATCTTCAAGTTGTGTTTTACAAGTTTGACATACTAAAATTGATTGATCTGCCGTTTCATCACTTGGAGTTACCGCATAAACACTTAAGTTCTCTGTATTTCCACATAATTCACATTTTGATCCACTTCTTTGTATTAATTCTTGCTCTACGCTCATATTCTTTTGCCTTTTTTAAAAAAATTTGCGTATTATAGCATATTAGATATTATTTAACTGTTTTTAGACCTTTATCAATCCAACCATAATTGATTCCACCCTCAAGTTCATTCACATCAGTATATCCAAGCTCTTTAGTTAAAAAATTTGCAACAACCTTAGATCTATTTGCATGAGCACATACAAGTATAAACTTTGTATCTTTTGTTGGTACAATTTTTGTAAATTCTTTCATCCATTTATTAATATCATATCTACCATATCTATCAAAAAATGTAAGTTTATAACTTCCTTTTATCACACCATATGCTGCCCATTCTTCTGCTCTTCTAATATCTATTATTGACACATTTTTCTCTATAGCTTCTTGAACTTTCTTTGTACTTAAAGTGGTAAAACTATTTTGAGCAAATACAAAACTTACCAAAAATACCAATATAAATGAGATCTTTTTTATCATACTAATTTCCTTACTAATTAAATTTATAAATAATTGTATCTGCTATTTTTAAAATAAACCTTTATTTTAAAAATACTCTATAATATTTACCTTTGATTTTAGAATTAGATAATTTCTTTTGTACCTCAGCTGCCAAAGATCTTTTTACTGCAACATATGAGCAAAAATCTAAAATATTTATTTTACCAACTTCATCTTTTTTCAATCCAATTCCCGCAGTTAAAGCACCTAATATATCCCCTGCTCTCATTTTATTCTTTTTACCACCATTTATAAACAAAACCTGCCAAGGAGACATTAAATTAAATTTTTCATTGGTTTGTATTTCTTTAGTACTTTGTAATACAAAATCGCTGTTTAAATCACTTTTTAAATCATCAAAAATCTCTAATTGAGTTTCATCAACTAAAGAGATTGCATTACCTTGTTTACCAGCTCTTGCCGTTCTTCCTATTCTATGTGTATAGTTTTTTGAATCAAATGGTAAATCATAATTAATTACCATCTCAATATCATCTATATCAAGTCCACGTGCAGCAACATCAGTAGCTATTAATACAGGATAAGATTTTGATGCAAATAAAATCAAGGTCTCATCTCTTTGTTTTTGATCAAGATCACTATGCAGAACTAAAAGATCAATACATTCATCTTCTAAATCATCTGCTAATTCATCACATGCAATCTTTGTATTACAAAATATTATTGTAGATTGAGGTTTGAAAAAATTAAATGCATCTAAAATAGCCTCTAATTTTTTATTTTGATTTGTTTCATAAAAATTTTGTTGAATATTATTATTTTGATGTATTGCATCAATTTTTACATTTGAAGGATCAATTAAAATATCATTTGCTAACTCTTCAATATTTAAAGGGAATGTAGCTGAAAACAATAAAGTTTGCCGTTTTTTTGGCAAATAATCAATTATCTCATTTATATCATCATAAAACCCCATATCTAGCATTCTATCAGCTTCATCTAAAACTAAAGTATTTATATCTATTGGATCAAATGATTCCTCTATTAGATGTTTTAATACCCTACCTGGTGTTCCAACTATTATATGTGCTTGGTGCGATAAAGAGTGTACTTGAGGTTTATAAGGCATACCTCCACATAATACTGTTATCTTTATATTGTGTGTAAACCTTGCTAACTTTTTTAATTCAGTTGCAACTTGTGTTGCTAATTCTCTTGTAGGAGTTAAAATCATAGCTTGTATTCTAAATTTTTTTACATCTAATTTTTGTAAAATTCCTAAAGAAAAAGCTACAGTTTTACCACTTCCAGTTTTTGCTTGAGCTATTAAATCTTTATTTTGTAAAGTTATTGGCAAAGCTTTTTGCTGAATTGGTGTCATACTTTCATAACCCAATGTTTTTAAATTATCTAAAATTTGTTTATTTAAATTTAATTTTCTAAATGAATTATCCATTTATATTATTCCGTCCATACCATCATTTAGGTATTCATCAATTTTTTTTATCATATCTTCATAAGAGATATCACCTTTTTTATCAAACAATACGATTTTTTCTCCAAAATCATCTTGTATAAAATGCTCTTTTGTTATTACTTCTTTATATAGTTTTTTACTTATTTCATCACTATCATCTTCATTAAATAAAAACCAATATACCATACTATCATTAATTCTTACTAAGCCATAAGTATTATTATCATCTACATAGTCTTGAATCGTACCATTTTCAAAACTTGCTCCCACAACCATATCATGTTCATTTAATATCATTTCCATTTATTTGCCTTACTATATTTTATATATATTATATTATACTATTTATTAGTTTTTTGTTATTAAGTTAATTTGTCATATAATTGTACTAATAGATTTATTAATAAAGGTTTTACTTGAACTCTCAAAAAAAGACAACATTTACACTTTTTGGTATTATGTTTATATTTTTCATTATTATGATTTTTAATATTACTTTTAATATTAGAAGTTATGGACTCAAAAATGTAGAACAAAAAGCTCAACTTGTAGCTCAAACTATCAAGCATGGGTTAACCTCACATATGATAAATGGTGTAATAGAAAAAAGGGGAATTTTTTTAGGGGAAATAACAAATCTAGACAATATTGAAAAGCTTTGGCTAGTAAGAAGTAATAGTGTAATTGATCAATATGGTTTAGGGTTACAAAACGAGTTAGCTAAAGATAAAACTGATGAAAAAGTTCTAAAAACTGGTAAAACTATAAAAGTTATAGAAGAAAATATATTTGGTAGTAATAATTTTAGAATAACTATTCCATACAAAGCACAAACACTAGGAGCTATTAATTGTCTTCAATGTCATAATGCTAAAGTAGGTGATACTTTAGGTGCTATTACAATAGTTATGAAAATAGATGATCTTAAACAAGAAGGATTAAATACAATCTTTACAACTGCTTTAATTGCTTTTATATTAATTCTTGTAATTTTATATTTTGTAAACAGACTAATAACACCATATATGTCAATATTCTATTCAATAAAATCTGTTATGTATAAAGCTAAAAATGGTGATTACTCTCATAGAATAAAAGAAACTTCTACCTTAGAAAATAAAGAAGTTGCAAATTCTATAAATGGTGTACTTGATAAATTGCAAAATACTTTAACTGATATCAACTCAAAAGTAAATAAATTTCTTACAAATGACAAAACACAAAACGATGATCCATTAATTGAAGTACAATCAACAGTTTCTAGACTTGCTGATGTTTATAGATTTAGACAAACAATAGAACACGATGATTCTATTTCAGAAGTTTACGGTCGAATAATAAATATCCTAACAAATAAATTTCATCTTGAAGACTTTAATTTCATAGAAGCAGATACAACAAAAAAAGAGACTTATGTTATCTATGTACATAAAAAATTACATTGTGATGCATATAAAGGTTGTCGTGCAGATAAAACAAATAGTATCGTTGATTCTTGTCAATTTGAAAATCTATGTGATAAAGTTATTGATAAAGATATTCACTATTTATGTATCCCTTATTCTATTTCAAATGATATGGACTTTGTAATTAATATCAATTTACAAACAGCTGAAGAATTAGAAAGAGTAAGAGAACAATTACCACAAATAAAAGATTATATAGAAGCAGCCAAACCAGAAATTGTAAGCAAAAAGCTAATGCAAGTACTAGAAAAAAGTGCTAGAACTGATCCTCTTACTGGACTATTTAATAGAAAATTTTTAGAAGAATCAATAGAAAAAATTGTACAACAATCAAAAAGAACCCAAATATCTTATGGGATACTTATGGTCGATATAGATTATTTTAAAATGGTAAATGATACCTATGGTCATGATGTCGGAGATGAAGCGATTAAAATTATAGCAAATACTTTAGTAGAAAATACAAGAGATTCTGATTATGTAATTAGATACGGTGGAGAGGAGTTTGTAGTACTACTTTATAATTGTGATGCAAAATATATTATGCAAGTTGCACAAAATATAAGAATTGCATTTAGTAAAAGAAAAATTAGCGCAGGTTCTACTAACTTTAGTAAAACTATAAGTATTGGTGCTTCTATTTTCCCTGATACAGCTGATAGCTTTTGGCAATGCATAAAATATGCAGATATTGCATTATATCATGCAAAAGAGACAGGAAGAAATAAAGTTGTTTTATTTGATAAATCTTTGTTAAAAGATGAGAATGATAAAAGCTATTAAAAAAATTTCAAAGAACTAGAAGAATACTAATCTTCTAGCTCTTCATTTTTTACTCTAAACATTGTAAGGTATGGTAATTTACAAGGTAATTTAATCTTGTTTGTATTCCCACTATGCACTGAATCTAATTGTTTATCCGTTTGTGTCATTATCTTTTTAAATTTAATATAATACTTACCATCATCTTTTTTATAAATAGAACCAATTTCATTATCACACTCTTGAATCTTAGAATTAAGTGGTGCAAATATCTCAATTTCATCACCTGGATAAGTTTTATATTTACACATAAAATGCATCTCATCTTCAGTAACTAATCCACTTACTTCATAACTTCCTTTACTAAGTGCATAATCATGATTTTGGGTATTTTCTTTTTCAAAAGGTTTATGTATCAAATATGCATCTGTAAATCCACGATTTTTAGTAGTATTTAACTCCAATTGATATTTTGAAGCATCAAACTTATTATTCTCATAATCATCTATTGCCATACGATAAGCATATGCCGTAACTGCTGCATAATAAGGAGATTTTGTACGACCTTCTATTTTAATAGAATCAACTGCACCTGAAGCTAATATCTCATCTACATGAGAAGCTAGATTCATATCTTTTGCATTAAAAATATATGTTCCAACTCCAGGATCCTCTTCAAGTCTAAATAGGGTACTGTGATCTTCATTTGCTGCATATAAAGTGTATTCAAATCTACAATCATTTGCACAACTTCCTCTATTTGGTACTCTTCCCATTTGTACTGCAGATATTAAGCATCTACCACTATATGCAAAACACATAGATCCATGTACAAATATCTCAATTTCCATATCAGGAAGTCTTTTTTTAATCTCTTGAACATCTTTTAGACTAATCTCACGTGCAGCTATAATTCTTCTTACACCCATATCATAATAAACTTTGGCATCAAGATAGTTCATAACATTTGCTTGAGTTGAAAGATGAATATCAATATCAGGAGCTATTTCCTTACATAAAGCAACCACACCAGGTGCTGCAACAATAAAAGCATCTGGATTTAGTTTTGCCATATTTTCAATATGTGTTTTTAAAAGCTCTATTTGAGAATTAAAAGGAAAGCCATTAATTGTCACATAAACTTTTTTACCTAAATTATGTGCATAGTCAATACCCTCTTTAAAAGTTTCTATAGTAAACTCTTTTCCACTTCTAATTCTTAAAGAAAAATGGCTCACCCCTCCATATACCGCATCAGCTCCATATGCAAATGCAATTTTTAGTTTTTCAAGATTTCCCGCTGGACTTAATAATTCTACTTTTTTATTCATAATTTTCATCTTAATATTAATTTTATGCAATTATATCAAAAACAGTTAAAGATGTGTTAAATTAGATAAATAATCTATATTTAATATTGCATAGATTATAATAAATTATTATAATAAAAAGGTAAAAATAGATGAAAAAATTAGTTTTACTAATTCTTATTTCTGTGCTTAGTTTCGCACAAATGGAGTTTACTAAACCAGCACCAACATTTGAGAATCCAAGAAAGTGGCTTATTAAATTGCACACTGCAGATATTCATGTTGTAAACCACACTTTAGGTGCTATTTATAATGTGCTAAGCGAATATCCACCAGAAGCTATAAAAATTGTAGTAGTAGCTTATGGTAAAGGTATGAGGGTACTAAAAAAAGATTATGATAAAAAAACATTATCAAGAATATCATCACTTATGGATTATGATGTTGAATTTGTAGGATGTAAAAATACTATGAAAACTATGAAGTGGACACAAGATGATTTTATAGATGATATTAATTATGTACAAGCAGGAATAGCTGAAGTAATTGAGAGACAATATGATGGTTGGTATGTAAATACTCCATATTAAAAGGAAATATATGTATAAAAAAATAGTTATAACACTACTTATCTGTAGTGTTAGTTTATTTGGTTTTGATTATAATTTGAAACCAACAAAAGTAAGCCAAAATGTTTGGTGTTTTTTTGGTAAACTAGAAGTACCAAATAATCAAAATGGTGGAAATATGTCAAATAGCTGTTATGTTAAAACAACTGATGGTTATGTTTTAATTGATAGTGGTCCAACTTATAAATTTGCAAAACAAGCATATGAAGCTATGTCAAAAATAGAAAAACTTCCTGTAAAAGTTGTAATAAATACGCATGATCATGATGATCATTGGTTGGGAAATAGTTTTTATAAAGAAAAATTCAATGCAAAACTTATAGGGGTTGAGCTTCAAGAAAAAAACTATAAACCTGGTGATAAAACAAGAATGTTTCACCTTTTAAATAAAGATATTGTTGAAGGTACAAAAATTGTAAAACTTGATGAATATGTTAATGAAGTAAAAACATTAAATATCGGTAATGAAGAGTTTACATTAGTTCCAATTGGTACAAAAGCGCATACACCTGAAGATATATTTGTGTATATGCCAAAAAGAAAAATACTTTTTAGTGGTGATTTGGTTATGAACGGCAGAGTTACATCAAATAGAGATGGAAGTGTAATAGGCTCACTTAAAGCACTAGATATGATAAATTCTAAAAAATGGGATATATTAGTTGCAGGACATGGATTTGATACTTCAAAAACAGCTACAGATGAATATGTACAATATTTCACACTTTTAAAACAAAGAATTATGAAAGCAGTTGAAGATGATGTTGGTGCTGACGAAGTTACTAATATTATTAAAATGGAGGAGTTTAAAGATAAAGCTATGTATGATGAAGTAAACTCAAGAAATGTATTTGATGCATATGGTGAGCTAGAGTTTTATGAAGAAGATTAATAGTATCTTTTTTAGATCAATATTTATATTAATACTTGCACTTCATATAAGTGTTAGTGCAAATACTATAGATTTAGATAAAATAACTAAACAAAATTCAAAATCTCATACTTTACTTTTTTTTCATATGAAGTATTGTCCATACTGTGAAGCTATGATAGATGAATCTTTAAAGAATAAAGATTTAAAAGAGATTATTACAAATAATTTTAACTATATTGATGTAAATATTAGTACTAGTGGGGATATAAAATATAATGACTTTAAAGGATCAAAACATAACTTTGCAAAAAGTTTAAATATCAATTTTTACCCAACAATTATATTTTTAAATAATAAAGATACAATTGTATATAGAGTAAAAGGTTACAGAGATATTGAAAAATTTACAAATATCATAAAATATATTAGTTCTAATTCATATCAAACTATGAGTTTAGAGGATTATTTAAATAGTTTAGAGATGGATATAGACTAACTTTACTCCTCTTCTAAACTATCAACAATAGCATCAACTGTTGTTTCGCTCATATCTAAATCTAAATGCCCATAATCTTCCACTTCTATCAGTGTCACATCCATACCTTTATGTTTTGCTATTTTATAAAAATCGATTGTAATATCTGGTTTCGATATTTTATCTTCAGTACCATATACCAATAGATATTTAGTTTTAATATCTTTGTTATTAATAAAATCTATTAATGATATTAAATCTTTATTCTTACTTCTTTTATGAATATCATAATAACCTCCTGCAGCAACCATAAAATTTATAAGATTAGGTTTATAGCCACTTAAAGTTGCTCCCATAGCTGCACCAGCAGAATGTCCAATATAATTAACTATTTTGGCATCATATTTATTTTTTAATTTTATAATTAAGTCTCCTAAAAATTCTATATAATTTTTATTAGATGCTAAATGTTTTACTCCTTTATGAGAAAGAGCAGGAAAGTTATTTGTAGATGAATTAGAGTATCCAGGAAGTGCAATTGCTATAGTTGTTATATCAGTTTGCATAGCCAATTCATCTGCAAATGGAGCATATCTTCCAAGTGTATTACTACCCTCTTTCCAAGTACCATGAACTACAATAGTAAGGATACCTTTTCTATCACCAAGTGCTTCATGAAATTGAATACACTCGCCACCAGCAAATATAAAATTGTTACCTTTTAACTTACACTGATCTTTATCTATAGCATTTAAAGTAGTAATAAATACTATTAAACTAAATATTTTTATTATAATATTTTTCATAATAATTCCTTTTCAAGTATTAGAAAATATAATATCACATAAAGTTTAAGTAGGTATAAAAAAATAAAATTGATTAAAAATATAGAAGTTAAGAAGTAGCTATAAAACCTAGCAATAGCTAGGTTTTATAATGATATTATACGATACCAGGATTACCTTTTACACCAATTAAATCTGGAGTATCAACAGTAAGTTTACCAATATGCTTAATATTTTTTAAGTATTTTTCACAAGTATCCCAAATAGGTTCACCTGGTGAAACAGAATTAACTGTAGACCAACCAGCTACTCTATATTTTTTACTTGCTTCTATTGGCTTACCATTTTTAGTTAATCTAATATTTGATATTCTTTTCCCAATAGTTTGTTTTGGATCAATAGTATAAGATATACCACCTGTTCTTACCATATCTCCACCTGATTGTAAGAATGGATCTACATTAAATAAGTTATCTGCTACATCTTCAAGTACAGCTTTGATATCTGAACCTTTCATATCTTTAGCATAAGTTTCTGGATAAGTTAATGCTACTTGAGTCATCATATCATCATAAGTGATTGCTTGACCTGGCATAACTGATGTTCCCCATCTAAATCCTGGTGAAAATGCAACATCAGCATTATTAATTTCCATTAATGCATCACAAATAATCTGATCCCATGATCCATTAAAGTTACCTCTTCTAAATAGAGTTACATCAGTAGTTGCAATCTCTCTTTCTAGTTTTTTAATATAAGGAGCTCTTACAGATTTAATATATTCTTTCATCTCTTTTTCTTCTGGAATAAGATTAGAAAAAATTGGAAGAAGTGTAAATTTAAAATCAACTACTTTACCATTTTTCACATCTAAATCTAATACATTTAAGAATTTACCATTTGATCCAGCATTACATACATATGTTCTACCTTCTTTATTCTTAACTTCTACAGCTTCAGGAATACCATCATGAGTATGTCCACCCATGATAAAATCTATTCCAGTTACAACTTCAGCCATTTTTTGATCAACATCAAATCCATTATGAGAAAGAACAATAATTACATCTGGTTTTTCTTCTTCTTTAATTAGATCAACAGTCTCTTGCATCTCTACTTCTTTAATACCAAAAGTCCAATCTGGAATATTTCTCTTTGGATTTGCAATAGTTGTATATGGGAAAGCTTGACCAATAACAGCAATTCTAGCTCCACCCATCTCTTTGATTGTATAAGGTTTAAATGCTAATCCACTATCTTCATCATAAGCAGGAGATCCTTCCATAATAGCATCTTCTTTTACAAAAATATTTTGTGCTAAAAATTCTGCATCTAGCGCTTTTACATTTGCTAAAATTTCTTCAGCTTTGTATGTAAATTCCCAGTGACCAACAGCTACATCAACACCAAGCTTATTCATAGCACCAACCATATCTTTACCTCTTGTGTAAAGAGCAGTTGCACTACCTTGCCAAGTATCTCCACCATCCATTAATAATGTTTTTTCTTTTCCAAAATCATCTCTTAGATAATTAATAACTGTTTTTAGTTGAGCAAAACCACCAACTTTTCCCATAACTTTTGCATGTTTTTCAAAATCGATACATGTGTATGCATATTCTAATCTTTTATTACCTTTAATTCCATAATAATCCATTAGTTTTTCACCAACAATATGTGGTGGTTTTCCAAAATTTGAATTAAAACCTAAGTTTACACTTGGCTCTCTAAAATATACTGGTAATAGTTGTGCATGACTATCTGTCATATGCATCAATCTTACATTACCAAATTTTTGTAATTTATAATAATCTTCAGCTTTCCCTGTATCTGCTAATCTCATATGTGAGTTTGCGAATATTGGTGCACTTCCAGCTAATAATGCTGACATATATATAAATTCTCTTCTACTTAATTTACTCATTTGTTCTCCTTGATTGTCTATCTACCCAAAAAAGCCAAGTTTTACCTTGGCTTTTTATTTGTGTCCAGATTATCATTAAATAATATTAATATTTAAATCCATCACCTGGTACTGCTGCACGCCATGTAGTTTCACCTTCGGCTTTTAGCTGTAATGCTGCAATAGCAAATACACAAGCTCTATGAGCTGCATATTCTACAGTTACAGGAGGTAATTTTTTATCTACTTTACCCTTTTTATTTAATAATTTAACCATCTTTTCACCAGCTTTTAAAGCTTTTCTAGTTTCATCGATGTATTGAGTAGTAGTCATACCCAATCTTTTAAATTCATTTCCATACTTCTTAGCAATAGCATTATATTGTTCTGCTGTATCCAAAACTTTATTTATACCATTTGCTTTTACATCACATACTTTAGTAGTATCTAATTTAGCTGCCGTTTCTAAACTTGGAGATGCAGTCGCACACCCAACTGTTGATAATGCTAATGCTGCTGTTAATGTTACGCTGTATAATTTATTCATAATCTTCACCCTTACTTTCTAACGTCTGGACCGTCTACATTCATTCCATTTGACATATATGCCATGAAATAAAGTAACTCTTTCATCCATTTACTATTTGGTTTGTGAGGATTCTCACCTTGATCTTTATTACAACCAGCCATTCTTCGCTCAAGTGTACCTAAACCATTTTCAACTTTATCTTTACCCCATTTAAGTCTAAATACAGGGAAATGTGTTGTATGCCCAAGTAATTGAGAAAGACTTTCATTTCTAACTCTTTTTCCAGCACCTTGTACGTGACAAGTAGCACATGAAAGTTTTAAGTAACCTCTTTGAGTATAATACTCTTTTTTACCTCTTTCATAAGCTGCTGCTGCATCAGCACTATTGATTTTAATATTAACTTTTTTCTCAGCTTCTTTTGTTTCATTTGCAAAATAAGCTTGTAAAATTGCCATTTTACCTTTTTTCTCATTCCATTTTTTTTGTCCAGCATTTACTAAACAATCATTAATAGCTGAAGTTAAAGTAACAACTTCTTTTTTCTTTTCATCGAAATATGGATAATCTCCACCAATAGTTACATCAGGAAAACAAGCTTGTAAAGCTTTATTACTATTATAAATCTCTTCACCTTCGTCTATTAGATCTTCATATGGTGGCATCTCTTTGATCTCATCATATGAAAATTTACCTTGTTTAGAAAATGCATAATTACCTATAGCAAATTCAGGTGCTTTTATTCCAGCTTTAATATTATTTTTCAATTCATCATCAGTTGAATATGGAAAATATGTATATCTATTTTTTACTGGATCACTAAATTTAGCTACAGTATAGGCCTCTAACGCTTTTCTATCTTTTTCCGCCTGAGCGTTGAAATCACCTGCATTCAAAGTACAAGCTGCAACAGCTACTAAAACAGAAGATCTTACAATTTTTAATAACATCCGTTCTCCTTTGTTATTTGTTATCAAACAATTACAAAAGTAATTATTTGATTTTTTTCTTATCAGTTCTTGTATTACCTTTTAAATCAGTCCAAGTGAATTCAACTTCTTTACCTTTGTTTTCACCTTTAAATTTAAATTGGATGAAAGGATTCTTAGATAAGAATTGACTAGTAGATGCTTCAAATACTACTTCACTACCAACTTTTGCTACCATAGAAGTGATAAAGTTTGCTTCTTTACCTTTTTTCTTAGCTTCATCATAACTCATCATTGGATGATTTGCTAAAACTTTTACAGTTGTTATACCTTTTTTTTCTTTTGCTTTAATTCTAGATTTTTTTGCCATTTTATTTCCCTTTTTTTATGTTTTTTTGTTTATATATTATTAATTATTTAGTTTGATGGGGTTGGATCAACCACCACATCCACCAGCTGTTACTTTAACCATTTTACTAGCACTATATAATTTACCATCTGCTTGTACAATTGCTGTTACTGTACCAGTTTTAGCCATTTTAATTCTTAATTTATAATCAATTAAACCATTTGCAGGAACAGTAAATACTGCTACTGTTGCTTCAGGATTTGCATCTTGGAATACTGCTACTGTTGAACCAGCTAATTTAGAAGATATACTAATTGGTACAACTGCACCATTTTCAGCGATATCTGGACCTTTTAATTTAACTTTACCTTTAGTAGTTGCACTTGTTCCAAAAACTTCTTTTACAGCTTCATCAACTTTTTTTGCAGTCCAAGCCTTTGGCTTTGTTGCTCTAAAATCGATTGCACTTAAACTAGCAGGTGCTAAAGCTACTGCAGCTACACCTAATCCTAAACCTAAAAATTTTCTTCTATTCATCTTTTTTTTCCTTTTTTTTAATTTATTTAATTGTTTTTAAATATGCAACAATTGCTTTAATCTCAGCATCATCTAGCCAACCTGTTGTTCCAAATGCTGGCATTGCAGAAATTTTAATACCTCTTGCTTTATAGATATCAAAAACTGTATCATAAAGCATTTTATCATCCCAATAAGACAATCCCGTAAGTTTTGGTCCAAAACTTCCTGGACCATCTACTTTTTTACCTTCAATATCGTGACAAGCAAGGCAATTTCCACCTTTTTTATTCATAAATAGTTTCTCACCTTGCTTTACTAAATCTGCATTTGCAAAACTAGCCGTAGCAAGTAAACCACTCACTGCAGATGCAACTAGTAAACTCTTAACTAATTTCATATTTTATCCTTTTTATTTACTCGAATTGATCATAAAATCAATTGTCTGTTTCATTAACTCATCAGATATATCAGCTCCACCTTTTGGTGGCATAGCATTGATTCCATTAATACCATTTTCATATACCTCATCAATACCTTTTTCCATAACTTCTGTCCAAGCATCTACATCACCAACAACTGGAGCACCAATTGCTGCATTTGCATGACATGCACTACATGACTCATTATAAATTTTTTCACCTTCGCTCTCTTGAGCTACTGCTTCAATCACAGGCATATCTCGTACTGTACTTGCTGCTGGTTTAAAATCATTTAATTCGTTTTTGATTCTTAATATTGGAACTTTACCTTTGATACAATCTTTCATACATCTTGTACCTGCACCATAATTTTTATTATCGCTTAAAAACTTAGTAATGTTTTTTACACCTTGGATTGGATCTTTTGGGGTATCAACATTTGGATAAAATCCATCTTTATTTGGCATCTCAATATCTTTGAAGTTTTCTGCACTAAGTACAAATTCTTCATCAATCTCTTCACCATTTGCTGTAATACCATTTTCCATAAGTAAATAAGCAGTAATTGCATATGTTTCACTATTTGTTAAACTTTTTGGATGAGGAAATGGCATAGCATCTTGAATATACCAAAAAAGTGTACTAGCATATGGCCAATAACTACCAATCTTTCTTGAAGGTGGCTCATCATTTGGTTCAGCATCTGCTGGATTTTGTAACTGGTAAGTTAAAGTTTCGATATCTCCACCTGAAAGTGCAGGATACCCTTTTCCACCTGATCCAAAATCACCATGACACATAGCACATTTTTCATCATAAAGTTCATTACCCCATTCAGCACTACCCTTTGCAATAACAGGTTTACCATCTTTCATAACTGGTTCACCATGTTTCATATCATACTTAGGTAGTCCAGTTCCATCTGGCATTACATCAATATCCCATACTCTTATCTCTTTTTTAGTTGGAATTCTACCATTATTAATTGGTCCAATCTTTTGAGTATTTACATGATATGCTGTATACATTCCATTTTTAGTTTCATATTTCATTCCTGCATCAACTGCTGTTGCTGCACTTGCCGAAGTTAAAAAGAAAGAAGCTGCTACACTTAAACCTACTAAAGTTTTCTTAAGCATGATGTTTTCTAATATGTACATTATTTACTTCTCCTTTTTTATTTACTTCCCATGTTACAATGGCATTTCTATGATATACTGATTCTACTCCAACTACTGATGTTTCTTGATCAATTGTTGGTTGAACATTATTTGCATCATCCATTGCTCTACTTGATAATAATAATGGCTTACCATCCCACTTAATAATATAAGAGAATCTTGTCCATGATTTTGGTAATACAAGTCCTTTAAGACTAGCTTCAACCCAATTATCACCACCATCAAAAGAGATATCAACATGCTTAATAGTACCATGACCACTCCATGCTAACCCTTCAATTTCAACTACATCACCTTTTTTAAGGTCTGTCCATGGCTTTTCAGGACATGGGCTGGTAATTACAGAATTTACCTCATTTGGCCAGAAATATTGTATAGCCTTTCCTGATTTTTGAAGCATTGTATATTTAGAAGTTTCCTCTTTAGAGTGCCAAGGTTTATTTGAGAACTCTAATCTTTTTAACCATTTAGTATTTAAGTTACCTTCCCAACCTGGAACAAGAAGTCTTATAGGATAACCTTGTTCTGGTCTTAGAGCTTCACCATTTTGAGCCCATACAAGCATTGCATCATCAAGTGCTTTTTCAGTAGGAATAGTTCTTGGATTTCCAGCATTATCACTACCTTCAGCAAGCATCCATACTGCATCTTTTTTAAGTCCAAGATCAGCAAGTACAGTTTTTAGCATAACTCCCGTCCACTGAGCAGAACTCATCATACCTTTCATAAACTGCAGATTGTTGAACTGAGGAGCTCTCCAACCTGTTGATCCGTTTGCAGGACACTCAATAAAATGAATTCTAGTTTCACTTGGATATCTTTTTAACTGATCAAGTGTTAAAACAATTGGTTTTTTTACCAGTCCATGAATCATCAATCTATATTTTTTGGGATCAACATGAGCAGTACCACCATGATTTCTTGTAAAAAACAATCCATTTGGTGTAATAATACCTTCAGATTCATGTATAGGACACATAGAAACTGATGCATACATATCTCCAGAAGATAATAATTCTGTTACTCTTCTAGTGTTGTTATGCTCATAAGGTGAAGGTTTACCATATAGGTTTTTATCAACTGCATCACCTAATTTAGTTCCCCATTCAGCTTCCCCAATAATCGCTTCATCATCAGCTTTTACACTAACTGGCGATAAAATATTTGCAGCTGCAACTGCACTAACTGAATACATAGCTGTTTTTCTAAAAAAATCTCTACGACTAACTGGTGCAGATTGTTCTACATCAGGCTGTAAATCATTTTTAGAAATTTTGCTTGATTTTGTCATTCATCCTCCTCTTTAACTTTCATAGTTATTTGATAAACTAATATCAAAACAAGTAAGTATAATTAAAAAAACTAATATTTGTCAAGGTTTTTTCGTTATTCTAAATATAAGTGTTTCTTATAATAACATTTTTTGGTCACTATTATAAGCTCAACTTTAATACAGTATTAGTATGAAGTATACAAAATCTTTACTATGCCCGTATATTAGGCTTTCTTATACATATCTTAGATAATTTTATTAGATTATAACTTATTTAAAGTATGTGTAGATTCTACACATTTGCACTTTGACATTCACAAAAATTTATGCTATAGTTTTACTAATAATTAATATTAGGTGAGCATATGACAAACAATAATGTAGGTAAAATTTTAGAATTTTTCATATCAAAAAAAGGTGAAAAAAATAGAATAAAAAAAGATAAACTTTTATTAGATGAAAAAGGTGTAATAGATGATAAATTTTATAATACAGATATACAAAGATCTGTACTAATAACCTCTATTCATAGCTATCATCTAGCCAAATCAAATGATATAAATATGGAATATGGGGCATTAGGTGAAAACTTATTAATTGATTATAATCCATACCATTTAGCTATTGGCACTCAACTACAAATAGGTGAAGTAATTTTAGAAATCTCTCAAGCTTGTACTTTATGTAATCATCTTTCTAAAATAGATAAAAGAGTACCAAAACTTTTAAGAAATGATAGAGGAATATTTGCAAAAGTTATTAAATCTGGTAGGATTAACGAAGAGGATAATATCCATCTAATTTAAATATTATCCTCTTTATCCATTACAAAACCTATAACCAACAAGGCAATTACAAAGATACTAATTAATACAATATAAATATATTCCATTATAACTTACCTTGTTTTTTCATAAGATTTAAAAACTCTTGTTTATCATCATCAATTTTTAAAACTTTTATAATATCATTCCAACTAATTAAACTATTATCATAATGTAAACCATCATCTTTTAGTATAAATTTTACATCTTTATTATCAATATTTGAGTTATCATAATATTTAAGAATCATCTTTTTTCTTAAATACCATCTTCCATAGTACCAATAACTGTTAAATGCAATGCTAAAATACACCAGTAGTGCAAAGTAAAAATGTACCACATTAAAGATAGAATTTAACTAGAAAAAAACTAGGAGGATTCTTGATAACAAATGAGGAATTTGTAGTGATACATACATTAAAAAAACAAGGTCATAGTATAAGGTCTATATCAAAGATAACTAAACTTGATAGAAGAACTATTAGCAAACGATTAAAAGAAGATGAAAAAAAATTATATAAAAAACGAGAGTATAAATCTCATTTGAACCAAATTTTAAACAGTGTGCTATAAATCTTTATAGTAACAAAGTTCCACATGGCATTAAAATGAAAAAAGAGGAAATCTCAGGAGAGTTAACTCATCAAACAACATCAAATTTACAAAATCTAAAAATCAAAAGCTCTAAAACTATAGAATCAAAAGTATAAAATAGAACTTCTATTTTATACTTTTGGAATTTTTATATATTACTAAAGATGAACACTGCTTTTGCTCTTTATCAAAGCAAATTTTGGTATGTTGATTTGGCCAAGGTGTATCTGTAGCAAAAAGGTATAAATAATATTTTTTATCCTTATATTTCAATAATATTTTCTCATAAAAAGATGAACTTGAAAAAGTATCTGGTGCTAATCTTGAATAGATAGTAACACTATCATCTAACTCCTTTTTACTTAATAAATAAACAGTTCCATATATTCCAAGCATTTTAAGTTTGTTATCTTTGGTTGTTATATATCTACTATTTGTAGGAAATTTTTTAGCGTATTTAAAACTGATATTTTTAAAAATCTGTTTTGCTCTAGCATATGATGGTTTTACTTTATATGATTTTATAAAATATTCCAATGAAGAATCTCTACAATCAATTTTACCTTTATTTAGACAAATCAAGCCAATATTATATAATGATGAAGCTTCTTGATTTGTACTTACATTTTTATTATAAATACACTCTTGTGCCATTTCTTTTGCTTTTTCTAATTTCCCTAATTTAAAATAAACAACACATAGATCACTCATTGCTTGAGTATAATTATGATCATATTCTAAACACTGTTCATAAAAATAAGCAGATTTTTCATACTCTTTAATTTTAAAATATTTTAATGCTTTTTTATAATTTTGTTTTGCTCTTTTTTGATACTCTTCATTTGAGATTGGCTTTAGAAGTGATTTTAGTTTTTTAATATCATTTTTAGTTAGATTTTTATTCTCTTCTGAGTATATTTTTATATAATCAAATGGTGTATGTTCATCTGAATCTTTTAAATTTTTATTTGCACCATTATCTAGTAATAATTTAATAAATTTAAAACCAGCATATCTTACTGCATAATGTAATGCTGTAACTTTATGAGTAGTGATTATATTTTCGCAAGAATCTTCAAGACGAAATGTTGCTTTATTTATATCTATATTATATTTTATAAGTAAATTTGTACTTTCATATAAATTGTATTGTGCTGTGTACATCAATGCAGATTTTCCAAAACTGTTTGTATCATTTATATTTACACCTTTACAGATTAAATAATCTAATAATTTTGGGTAATATAAAGCATAAAACAGCATCGGTTCAGTATCTTCATTATCATATGATAACTCTTTTGGATATTGCCAATTACCTATAAGTAAAGGTTCTATCTTTTCTATAGATCTATTAGTAAGTAAATACTCTCTTAATTTATCATATTTCCTTACTTCTGTTGAATATTGATTTACATTAAAATGTGATGATAAAATATCATCAAAAGAATAAAGTGCATATTTTTTTGCTATTTTTATATCAAAATTAAATTCTTTTATATAATAATCTTGTAGATCTTTTAATGCTCCATTTTTAGAAGCTTGATACTGTTTAAATACCTTATAATTATAGATACTTCTATAACCCCATTGTTTTATTAATGCTTTTATTGTATCTATCTTTTTGTATCTATTTGGATAAAGAGTTTTCTTCCAAGGTTTATATATGATTTTATCTAATGTTTTTGGTATTCTTTCTTCCAATATATAAGCAACAGGATCAATAGGTGGACAATATACATAATAACCTGTCATAGATTCTAAAGCATCATTAAACAAACTAAAATATTTTTTATTTTTTAAAGTTTCATAATTTGAATTTGCATATAAAATAGATGGAATTATAAAAACTACAACGACTAGTAACCAGACAAATATTTTATTAAACACTCTTTTATACCCTTTATATATTATAAATAATTATATTATATAACTATTTAAATAAAAGTAATTTATCCAATAAAAAAGAGCGCTTAAGCAATAGCATAAACACTCTTTATAAAACTATATGCAAATAGAAATTATTCTTCTATACAGATCTCACCTTTTAACATATGCTGAATAGTTCTTAATGCAACTATTAATACTACAATTGTAGCAATTGCAATAAATAAATATGCAAAATAACTATATAGTACAATATGAGTAACCTTAAAAGCTAACATTGAAGCAATTGCAATTGCAGTTAATGGGAATGTAAATGCCCACCAAGAAATAAAGAATTTTAATTTCATAAAATTTTTATACATGAAAAATAGTAAAAATGTAAAAAATAGTGCTAAATTATATAATGAACTAGCAAACATATCATAATGCATGTGATTCATTTTCATATACGCTATAAATGCAACTGCAGGTGGAGCAATAAAAATAAACAAAGTAGGTATAAATTTACCAGCTAATTGATGATGAAAAATAATTCTATTAATTAAAATAGCAGTTAATATCACCCAAAAGAATAACCCAACAGCAAAATAATACATTAATAAATTTGCATCAACAAATCCCATACCTGCAACAGGAACTAAAACATTACCAACAATAGGTATAAACCAAGCTGGATTTGAGTGATTTAATTCAAGGTTTTTATTAATCCAAAAAGCAATAGTATTAAATGTAAAATATGTCTGTAATATAATACCTGCTATAAAACAATAATAAGCTATATCTTTATTTACTGGATGAAATGCAATTGAAATCAATAAAAATGAAATCGCAACTGTTGCAAAGAAATTAATTCTAACTGGATGGTTAAACTCTTTTTTTACTTCACCCATATATGTAAACATTTTTACAATATATACCAAACATACAATAATAAATATTGCAATATCTAAATATAATAAACTTGTACCAATGATTTTGCTAACACCAAACATCTCATGAGCTTTCTCAAATACAATTGTAAGTCCTGATAAACCCATAATAATTGCAAACATCATAATAGGAAAAAATTTTAACCTATTTAGCTCTACTTTCTCACACTTTTGACCCTCTGTCATAATCTATCCTTATTTAGATATTTAAATTAAATGCAATTATAATAAATATAACTTAAATAGAACTTTATTAGTGATAATTATTATCAATAATTTATAAAAAATTAATATTTCTTATATTTATTATAAGTTTTAATTAATCTTATTTTAAAAAAAATAAACTATACTTATAAAAAATTATAAAGGAATTAAAATGACATTTTTAGATGAAGATATATACGAAGCAGTTAAAAACTATATACCAACAGTTAGTGAATACGTTAATTCTCATGGTGGAGGTATAGATTTACTTGCAGCAAAAGACGGAGTAGTATATATAAAATTAACTGGTGCATGTGGTGGATGTTCTATGAGTTTAATGACTACAAAAATGGTTGTTCAAAAAAAATTAAGAGAGTTAATATCTCCAGAACTAATTATCGTAAATGTAGATGGTTTACCTGAAAACGACATCCCTGAAGGTGCTTACCGACCAGAAGAAGAGGAAGAAAAGACAAGTCATGAAGATGGAATGATTGATAAAATCAAACATGCAATTGGACTATAAAATAAGAGCTATAAAAAGCTCTTATTTTATTATATTTATATAGAAAATTTCTTTTTTAATTTAAAAAAGTATACTACTGTAATATATTGTACATATACAAATGGTAACATAGCTATAAAATATCCAATTGAATATTTATCAACAATACCATTTAATGTAAGTCCAAAATTCACAAAAAACATACCAAATACCATAAATGCCACACCTGGACAAATAAGTGCAAATGATACTGGCGATTTTTTATCACCATCAATATATTCTGGGATGTAATTAATTTTCTTCATTACAGCATAACCAATCATTCCAAAAATTACTTGTAACGATACAACTAAGCTAGTAAATGTAAATAATGAAGCCTTTGCTAACTCTTGTTCAAAATGATGCTCCAACCCAAAACTAACTCTAATATATGTAATTCCAAGTAGAGTTAAAATAGGTATCATTATCCATAAAGATGGACTAGCCTCAGAACTAATCCCATGTTTTAACATATCATTAAAACCTAATACAAGCTTGATAAGTATTAATAACATAGCTATTGAGGCAAAGAAAATTGCACAAAATATACCTATTGCATTAATTTGAACATAATGACTCATAGCTCCAGGAGCAGCAAATCCAACTGCAACCATAGTAAATGTAAATATAGAGATCATTTGAGATAAGTTATTGTTTTTAGTAAAATCAAAATCTCCAGTAGTTAACAATCTTGCAAAATATTGCATAAATATTTTAATTGCAAAATATCCAGTTACCATAAATCCCATTAATGCAAAAGGAAATAAATACTCTACTACACTCCAAAGACCAGGAACAAAAACTGCGCCAATTACAAAACAAACATTAATAGTCATAGTAAGGGTAAGTGGTATTGCCATAAGTGTAACTTCTGCATTACTATTTAATAAAGTAGTAAATGCTTCAGTTTGCTTAAAAGCTTTATATTGTTTTATATTCCAAAATAATAACTTAAAATGTAAAACAGCAAATACAATAATTGCTAACAGTGCTAATGCACTAACTACTGATATCCAATTTTGTTTTAGTAAAGCTGCATAAACAAAATCAAATGTTGCCATTGGAGCACCTTTGTGTGGCACTAGAAACATTAAGTATATATAAAATGATACAGATAATCCACCTGCACCCAATGCACTTAAAAAGTACATTGGTGAATATTTTTCTTTTAACATTATTCTCCTTTTAGATTAAAATGTAATATTAGATGAATCTAAATCTAATAATTTTTTTGCAACCATTGGTGGTTTTGCAACTGTAACACCTTCAAGTAATACATCTTTTTTAAGACCTGCATTTGGTAAATATAAAGGACATACTTGTACATTTGCTCCAAGTTTGATTAACATTTTTAAATGTTGTTTTGCGGATGGTGCTTTTCCATTTGGTCTCTTAATTGGTGTACCTTCAATATTTTTATTAGCTAAATCTCCAGCTGCTCCACATAAAACCATATTTACAGTTGCTTTATGTTTTTTTATACTCATCAATGACAATACCATCGCCATTGCTTGTGTTTGTGGGTTAGCAGAGTTTACTAAAACATTTAAGTTTTTTGCTTGATTAGCACTTACTAAACTAGGAACTGCTAATGCAACTACTAACATTGATTTTAAAACTATTTTTTTCATTTTAATCCTTTAAATTATAATTTTTGTAATTTTATCTAACTTATCATAATTTAAACTTAATTTTATTATTAGTTATTTACTATAACATCTCTTTTTTAAATATTGTATATTTTTTATACAAAAAATAATGCAAAATAAGATTATCATATGTCATAATTCTGTCAATAAAATTTTTACAGGAGAAAATTAATGAAAAATAAGTTACTTGGGCTTTTAGCTCTTATATCACCTGCAATACTTTTTGCAGAAGATAAATTAGATACGGGAGATACTGCATGGATGATGGTATCTACTGCATTTGTATTACTAATGACACCTGCAGGTCTTGCACTATTTTATGGTGGGATGACAAGAGCAAAAAATGTTCTTAATACATACGCTATGGTATTTGGAGCATTTATTGTTGCATTTGTTGTATGGATTATAGCTGGATATTCTATAGCATTTGGTGATGGTGGATCTATGCAAACATTTATTGGTGGATTTGGTAATGTTATGTTAAATGATATCAAATGGACAGACTTAAGTGGAACTTATCCTACATATGTATTTATTGCATTCCAAGGTACTTTTGCTGCTATTACTGTTGCAATTGCAGCAGGAGCAGTAATTGAAAGACTTAAATTTTCAACTTGGATGGTAATTGTTGCACTATGGGGAATCATTGTTTATGCTCCAGTTGCTCATATGGTATGGGGTGGAGATGGTGCCTTATTATTTGATGCAGGTGCTTTAGACTTTGCTGGTGGTACTGTTGTACATATGAATGGTGGTTTAGCTGGTCTTGTTCTTGCTATTTTAGTTGGTAAAAGAGCTGATTATAAGAAAACTGCTATTAAACCTATGAGTGTTATGCTAACTGCTTTAGGTGCAGCTATATTATGGTTTGGTTGGTATGGATTTAATGCTGGATCTGCTTTTGGCGCAAATGCTATTGCTGGTGTTGCACTTCTTACTACTACAATTGCAACAGCAGCTGCAGGTATAACTTGGATGGTAATTGAGTGGATTGTTTATAAAAAACCAACACTTCTTGGAATTGCTTCAGGTGTAGTTGCAGGTCTTGTTGCTATTACTCCAGCTGCAGGATTTGTAGGAATTGGTGGAGCATTTATTATTGGTATAGTTGGTTCTATTGTTGCATTCTTTGGTGTTGCAAAACTTAAACATATGCTAAATTATGATGATTCATTAGATGCATTTGGTGTTCACTTCTTAGCTGGATTATGGGGAGCATTAGCTACAGGTGTACTTGCGCTTCATGATACTGATTTATTATGGGATGGTCCACTTAAAGAATCAATTACAAAAGGATTATCTCCAGATGTAATGGGTCAATTTATGGTACAAGTTGAATCTGTATTAGTAGTTGGTCTATGGACTCTAGTTGGTACAGTTGTAGTATACTATATTGCCATGATCTTAACTGGATCTGGTGCTAGAGTTGATGAAGAGACTGAATCTGTTGGACTTGATGAAGCAGTTCATGGTGAGAAATCACTAAACTTATAATAAGGAATAAGATATGAAAAAAATTGAAGTAATTATAAAACCATTTAAACTTGATGATGTAAAAGAAGCATTAACTGAAATTGGTGTAACAGGTATGACTATAACTGATGTAAAAGGTTATGGTAGACAACAAGGTCACTCTGAATTATATAGAGGGGCTGAATATATTGTAGATTTTATTGCAAAAACAAAAATTGAATTAATTGTTGCAGAAGACGACCTTGAAAACATAGTAAAAGTTATTCAAGAATCAGCTAAAACTGGTAAAATTGGTGATGGTAAAATATTTGTATCAAATATTGAAGATATAATTAGAATTAGAACTGGTGAAACTGGAACTGAAGCTATATAAATTATATTTATATTTAAAAAAGGGTCAAGGTAATTTACCTTGACCTTTTTTATTTTATATTATTACTTGACAATATTAAACAATTAGTGTAATATTTTTAAATAATAATATAAGGATTATTTATGATTAGAACTAAACAAATATTTTTTTTAAGCGTATTACTTACAGCTTTAGGTATAAATATATATGCTAAAGATATAAGAACAGCTCAAGAAATTTTTACAAAAAAATGTGCTATGTGTCATACCATAGGCAAACTAAACAATAAGGCTCTTAAGAAAAAGATGGTAGCTCCACCTATTGATGTAGCTATGAAAGGTGTAGTTATAACTATTGATGCCGTAGATGGACCTTTTAATGATAAAGAGTTAAGAGCTGAATCTATTAGTTTTTTAAAAGATTATTTATATGAACCTACAGAAGAAAAAACAAATTGTGAAGATATAGTAGTTAAAAAATTTGGAAGAATGCCATCTTTAAAAGGTTTTATTTTACCTCAAGAGTTAGATATAGTTGTACCATGGGTTTATGATAAATTTAAACCATTGAAAATTAATGGTGAATATCAAAAATAATATAGCCTTAAAAGGCTATATTAGATTACTTTTTAGAGTTTAATCTTGATTGAAACTCTTGTCCATGTTTACAAACAGGACAAACTTTTAAAGCTTTTTTACCATAATGTACATGTC
>CAZAOJ010000027.1:0-25979 GCA_964486745.1 uncultured Arcobacteraceae bacterium | reverse complement strand
GTTAAACTTACTGTTTCACTAATATCTTCAATATTTGCATTTAAATTTAAAGTAAATGTATCATTTTGACTTCCATAGTTATCTGTTGGATTTATTGTTAAACTATCAACTACTGGTGATATATCCAAGTTTAATATATCTGCATCTGAAATCTCTTGTGTAGAATGAATAGCAGAGTTATCATCATCAATATCTATAGTTTTTACTACCATATTTATTGATTGTAGTCCACTAATATTAGATGCTGGTTTAAATTGTAATGTATCAAGATATTCTAAAGGTATATCAACACCTGTTAAACTGTTTGTTACTGTTTTAAAAATATCGTTTGTTCCATCATTGTATTTAAAAACTGTACCAACATCAAGATTACTAAAATTTAATAGTGTAGTTTCATTTGTATCATTATTAGTAATATCTAAATTGTCAAATATATCTACAAAATCACTATCTTCTGATATTGCACTTAAATCTACATTACCTTGAGTTGATACTTGATCACCTTTTATTTCACTAATTGGATTAACTACTATATTTTGAGTATGAGAAAATGTATTTGTATCAGTTTGACTTGTTCCATCTACTGTTTGTGTGTCATCTATAGTAATATTTATATCCAATGATATATCAGTACTACTATTAAGAGGAGGAGTTAAAGTATAGTTTTTAATATTATCTATACCAATAGTTGTTATATCAAGAGTTCTATCTGATACTTCATTGCCATCTTGATCTTTTAATATCCAATCCTCTGGTAAGTTTGTAAGTTCTATCGTTGTAATAGTTTCACTTCCATCACTATCTATTAAAGAAATACTATCTAAAAATTTTATACTTGTATCTTCATTCATAGATAGATTATCAAGTGTAATATCATCATCAGATTGTGGATTGATAAAGATACTAGTTGTTATACTTGATGATTCTATGACTGGATTGGCACTTATACTATCACTATCATTATCTTCTGTATTTAGAGTGATTTTTAGATTTTCTATATCTCCACTAAAATTTACAGGAGGTGTGATTTTTACTATAGGATCATCTCCATTAAAGCTGATAGTTTGAGATGTATCAGATGAGCCAACAGTTACAATTGTACCATTTACATATATTTTCATCCCTTGTGGTAAATTAGAACTATCATCCATACTAAAAGTAAAACTTCTAGCTTCACTTCCATCAGTATCTGTAAAAATTTCACTTAAATCATCACTTATATCTAAAATTTCATCTTCATTTATTGTATAGTTTTTTGATGTTCCACTATCTATTTGTAAAGTTGGAGTATCCGTCACAGCTAAAACATCAACAAATATAGATGTTGTAGTAGTTTTAGAAGATATATTGCTTAATGGTACATTATTATTATCCACTTCATATTCTGTCACACTCACATTTATAGCAAAATTTTCATGTTGATTAGATGGTGGTAATATTTGCAAACTTTCATATTCGCTAATAGTCATATTTAGATCTGCTGTTGTTCCATCAATGTGATTGTGATCACTTAGCATTATAGTTATATTAGATCCATCAGAAGTCAATAAAGAAGATCCATCACTTGCTAATATTTGTGCACCATCAGGAATACCACTTAATGTAATTACACTTATAGCTTCAGGTGTATCATAATTATCGCTTCCATCATCTGTAGCATCTGTATGGTCATTTATTATTGGAGCGTTTAAACCAAGATCAATTGCAGTATCTTCATTGGTTTGTATTGAATTATCATCTACGCTCATTTGTGCAATATCTGTTATTGGATTTACTGTAACATTAATAGTTGATGTTGTAGTAGTTCCATCATCTAAAGTGGTATCATAAGTAAAACTATCTATACCACTAAAATTGGTATTTGGAGTATAGGTAATTGTTCCATCATTATTTATAATAGCTGTTCCATAAGTAGCATCTGTATTAATAGAAGTATTTGTTGAAGTTGCATCTGCATTTGAGTTAAATGTGATTGTTGAATCTTCATCTAAAACTATAGATTTATCTTGAGGATTATCATCAATAATACTTACATTAAATGTTCCAGCTTTTATATCCGCATCATCATCTGTTAACAGTATGTCAAAATCAAACTCTATATTATCATTTTCTAGAAGATCTGTTTCATGATCTATTGCTTGATATAAAGTTGCAGTATATGTAGGATTTGTAGAAGTTGGATTATTAATCACAACTTTTAATACAGCATTATCATTTTCATCTTTTAATATAAGAGTATGATAATTATTTGAAAATTCATAAGTTAGATTACTACCAAAAGATGATAAAGTACTGTCGTTAAGAGTTGAATCATTTTGTGTAGTATTAAATGTTACATCATAAGAACTACTTTTTGAATATGTTAGATCTAAATTTATATCACCTGTTTGTATAAGTGGTGTAGAATCTGGATTACTACCATTTGATAAATATTGTTCATCAATTGATACATTAGTTGTAGTATCTATAGTAGCATATGTATCATCAACTTGAATAGTCTGGCTACCAACTACATCTGAATGGTCACCATCTTGATCTGTAACTATATATGTGAAAGTTGTTTGAAAATTATTTATATCATTTGCATCTTCATGAATATATGTAGATGGAGGAGTATATTGCCAAGTTCCATCATAATAAACTTTTAGAGTACCTTTTGTTGTAGTTATTGTTGCTGAACCTCCACTTAATATTGTTGATGAATTAACACCATCAAAAGTAAAAGATGTAATTCCTACTAAATCACTACCCGCAGTAAAATCAAGTTTATGTGTAAGTGTAGATGTTGTATCATGGGTACTTGTACTAGTTGACTCAGCATAATTATCACTAGCATTAAAATTAAATATTGAATCACCCTCATAAACTTTTACTAAAGTATTATTATCATTGTTTATTGTTGGATCATCTCCATCAAGTATAATTATATCTTGAGTAGCACTTGAAGTGTCACCATCACTATCTATTATTGTATAGGTAAAACTATCTGTTAGTTCATTTGAACTGGGATGAATCTCTCTTAAATCTGAAGTATATGACCATGAACCATCACTATTGACTATTAGACTACCATATTTGGTATCCATAGTATCACCAAATGTACCAGATACTATTTGTGAACTTTCATTTGTATATGTAAATCCTTGAAGTGTAATATCTCTATCAGCTCCATATATATCATTGCTCATTAGATCTATCATACCACTTAGAGCATTTTGTCCTTCAACCACACTTAGTGAAGCTTCAGAATTTGCAGTTGGTATATCATCTATTATATTAATAGAGAAACTATTACTAACTTGTGAATCAATATCAACTACAGTAAAATTAAATGGTATATTTATAGTATCTATTCCACTATAAGGATGATCTATTTGATTAATCAGTGTAAAAGTATAGGTTTGTGATGTTCCACTTGTATCATCAAAATTATCAAGAGTAAGAGTAAATATATCATTACCATTTGCAGTTGCACTTAAAGTATGGTTATCATCACTTAAACTATATTCCAAATCATAACTACTTGAAGTAAGTGATAGATTTTGTAGTGATGTAATAATTGAATCATCAAATCGTACATCATTGATATCATCTGCACTTTTTGTTATATTTAGATTTTGAGTTATTGATAAACTCTCTTTATCATTATCACTTCCATTTGTTAAATCATTTTCATCGATACTATTTGTAATTATCGCATTTAAAGTTGGATTGGTATCAATAAGAGTGATATTTTGTGTTGCTTCATTTGAGATGTCTCCATCACCATCAATTATTGTATAAGTAAAACTTCCAAGGGTATTATTTGCATTTGCATCATCGTGATCATAACTATTTATAGGTGTAAAGTTCCAAGAACCATCACTGTTTACAGCTAAATCTCCTGTTGGAGTTGCTATAGTCTCTCCTACATTTTTTGTTTCACTATTTGCAGTAAATTGATAAATTATAGCACCATCTGCACCTTGAATATCATTGTTTAAAAGATTAATTCCATCAAATGTAGTTGTTCCTTCAATAAGTGATATATCTGTTTCACTTATGGTTGTTGGTGTATCATCTTGAATTTTAATAACTAAATTTGATGTTTGTGTATCCCCATCTGTATCATTTACAGTGATACTTATACTATCTTCTATTGGATTATTGTCTGGATGATCTAGATTATCTTTGAGAGTATATGTATATCCAATTGATATTGTACCTTTTGTATCATCTGTTGAAGTGGTATCCATATCATAACTATTTATTACAATGGTCCCTTCAGTAGTATTAATAGTTATATGTGAACTATTACAGTTTTCTAAATCACTTTTTAAGATAGTGGTACCTTCTATAACTATATTATCTAAAGTATCAAGTGCTTGAAAAGTAAAAATACCATCACTTATAATATCACTATCATCATTTGCACTTCCCTCATCTAAGCCAGCCTCATATACAGTTCTTGAAGGTGTATTTAAACTTACCCCATCATCTGTTCCGTTTATGGTTATAGTTAAAGTTGATGATGAGGTGTCTCCATCATTATCAGTGATTGTATATGTAAAAACTTCACTTAATGTTTCCCCATCTGTTATACCTTGTACCTCAAGATTAGTATTATCTAAAGTATATGTATAATCTCCTTGATTATCAAGATTGATTGTTCCATAAGTACCAACTAAATCAGTATTTAGATTTCCTATTGCATCACTTGTGGTATTATTACCAGTTTTTATACCAGTTACAGGTGTACTTGTAATATCTGCACCAATATCATCATCAAATAAATTATCACTAATTGTTGATATAGTTGTAATAGTGTCACCTTCATCAATATTGTCAATATCACTACTTGCACTTGGATTATCATCTAAAACTGTAATTATAAAATTTCCATTTGTGTTTGTAAGATCAATATCTGCAACTTCAAATAAGAAACTTATATCTTTAGTCGTATTGCCAGCTCCATGATCAATACCTTCATATAGAGTTATTGAATATTCTTGTTGGGTACCACTTGCATCATCTGGATTTAAAATACTTACCTCAAAAAGTTTTTTATTATCACTTCGTGTTGCTGTGATTTGATGTGATGAATCAAGTGTATAGGTTATATCCAAGCTATTACTTGTGATATTTTGAGCTATAAGATCATCTATTGTATCTTGAGTAAAATAAACATCACTGATATCATCTTGTGCTTTTGTAATATTTAAAGATCCCACATCATTAGATAATCCAACTGTAGTAGTTAGCTCCTCATCTAAGTTTCCATTTATGCTTGCAATTGTTGGTTCTGTATCATCTATATTTATGGTTTGAACTGCACTGCTTAAATCTCCATCTTGGTCAACCAAAGTATATATAAAATTTGCACTTGTATTATTTGGATTATCATGATCAAAAGAACTATTTGGTGTAAATGTAAAATCACCATTTTGATAAACTGTAAGTTCTCCCATGGTTGAGCTATCAACTGAAGAGTTTACTGTATATTGAGTATTGGTATTATCAAATACTTTAGTTACTAAATCACCATTTGAATCAGTATATGTAAAACTGTGAAGTTGAATATCATCTGCACCTATATTATCATTTGTAAATAGATTACTTGAATATGAACCATCTCCTTCAGTGAAAGTTAAAGGTGTTTCATTAACTGCAGTGGTTAAATCATCATTTATACTTACTGTAAAATCTTCTAGTACTGGTTGTAGATCTATATCATATAAATTTACACTCACATTTATATCTTCAACTAAACCATTAGTTGTATGATCTAAAGATTCTAATAGTGTAAATGTATAAGATTGGTCAGAACCATCAGGTGTAGTAGGATTATTTAATACAATATTAAATACCTCAATATCATTGGCTTTTGCTATTAAAGTGTGTCCATCATCTTGTATTGTATATGTTAAATCTACCTCATTGTGTTTTAAGTTTAAAGTGGTTACCTCTTGAAATTTTACATCAGCTATATCATCTTTATTTATAGTTATATTTAAATCTTTTGTTATTTGTAATGGATTAGTTTGTACACCACTTCCATCAAAAAGATTCTCTTCATTTAGTGTTGCATTTTCTATATTTGCAGTTGGATTGGTATCTAATAGATCTATACTTTGTGTAGCCCAAGATGATATATCTCCATCACCATCAATTGCTCTATAAGAAAATGTTCCCAAGGTTGAATTATTATCATGATCATATTCATCTATAGAGTTAAAACTCCAAGATGAGTCTTTATTAATTGTAATTGTACCTGTAGGGGTATTTAGTGTTAAACTATCTTGAGTATTAAAATTTGCAATTTGTTCATCACCATTTGTATCTATATATTTTACTTCATATAGATGGGTAGCACTATCAACTGAATCATTTGAAAAAAGGTTACCACTTATAATATTATTACCCTCAATCACCTCTTGAGGTAAATCATCATATAAAGTTGGTCTATCATCAAACACAGCAACACTAAACAATTTTTGTGTAGAGTCAAGATCAATATCATCAATATTAAATAAAAAATCAATATTAAAAACATCATCATGACTGCCAATATGATCTATATCTGATTTTAAAGTAAAAGTATAATCAGTATTATTATTGATAGATATCTCAAAAATATCACCTTGCGAACTACTAGCTGTAATTGTATGATTATTATTTGAAAGGATATAAGATAGTGGATTGTTATTTGAACTGATATTTAGACTATTTAGTTTCTCAATAGTATCTTGTGAAAAATATACATCTACAATAGCATCTTGATCTTGATTTATATTTAGGCTTTGTGTTTGAGTAAGAAGTGTGTCGTTTGGTGCAGTCCCATTTGGTAAGTTACTCTCTGTTAATATTGCATTGTTAGGATTTGCAGTAGGTTCTGTATCTAAAAGTGTGATAATTTGAACAGCACTGTTCTCATCTCCATCATTATCTAACAATGTATATATGAAACTTCCTGCATTTGCGTTATTATCATGATCAAATGAGCTTACAGGTTTAAAGCTCCAAGAACCATCTTCATTTACTGTAAGATCGCCTGTTGGAGTGGTTAATGTTTGATTTGCATTTGTGTAGTTTATCCCATCTATTGTAAATTTTGATATTTTCATTCCATCTGCTGAACTTATATCATTATTTAATAAATTTGTTCCATAATATATTGGGTCACCTTCACTTATTGTATCTACTATTGGATCATCATTTGCAATAGGAACATCATCTACTATTGTTATAATTAAATCTTTGCTAACAATATCAGAATCAATATCAGTATCGTGTACTTCTATTTGTATATTTTCAATCCCGTTAGTTGTATTTTTATCAATACCCATTTGCAATGTATATGTATAAGATACAATACCTGTAGTATGATTATAATTTGTAAGTTGTAATATGCCAAAATCAGTATCAATAGTTATATTATTTGTAAATAAATTATTTAATTGTTCTAATGATATATCTGTATTTTTTATTACAATTTTTTCCAATCCATCAATTGCACTTATAGTAAAACTGCTATTTATAATATTACTGCCATCATGTAATGAACCATTTGCTAAACCTGCTTCATTTACGCTTATTGGAGTAATATCAAGGGTTGGTTGATCATTATCATTACCATTGATCTTTATTGTTAAGGTTGCACTATCTTGATCACCTGTAGAATCCTCTATAGTATAGGTGAAATAATCATTTAGATATTCATCATTGTTTAGTTGTTGAATCTCAATTTTGTCATTAAATAGTGTGTATGTATAGTTTCCGTATTTATCAATATGCAGTGTTCCATATTGACCTATAGCATCAAATGTACCCTTTGTAACTATACTATTAGTACCATTATTTACACCAATTACAGGAGTTGCAATATAGTCATTTCCTAAATCATCATTTAAAAATAGATTTGAAGATATTTTATTGTTAGCTATATCTTCATATGTACTTATAAAATCAGCATTTGCTTTTGGTATATCATTTGGTATATAATCATCAGCTTTATTTGGTGTGTATGGTGTGGTTTGAATTGTAGTATGATCAATTTGTACATCTGGATTTATTTGAGTTCTATCCATTTGTGGAGTATAATGTGAAGTTGCAATATTTGCAGATGGATCAACAAATGGTGATTTATCAGTATAAATATGAGATGGTTCATTTAATCTTGAGCTTGGGATAATAAAATCATCTTGAGTGCTCAATAGTACTGGTTCAACTTCAAATGGCTGATTTTCTTGATTAAAATTTGCCTCTTTTATTTGGGCTTGTTCTTTGATGTTCTCTTCAAGTAATATAGGTAGTTCATATAAGTTTGATTGACTATCAAGATTTAAAGTATGAAATACATACTCATTTGAACCAGTAATTTTGGTATCATATAGAGCATTTTTAAGTGTAATAATTATATAGTCATCATCACTATTAAATTGATCTCCAACTATTTTATCTCCAGCATAAATTTTATCTCCAGCATGAACTTGTCTAATATCACCATTTTTATTAATAACAAAAAAAGTTCCTACAATTTGTCTTATGATTCCAATAAATTCCAACATAACTGTACCTTACTGTTGTGTAAACATATATTGTTTAGTTTTTAATATGGGTTTTAAAATATAATCCATAATTGACTTTTTCCCAGTAATTATATGAGCTGTTACCATCATCCCTGGCAAAATCTTATATCTAACATAATCTTTAAATAAAAAGTTTTGTTTGGCTTGAAGTTGAACTGTGTAAAATCTTTCCCCTTTATTATTTACAGAACTATCTGCACTTATTTTTGTAACAGTTGCATCAAGTGAACCAAACAAAGCAAAGTCATAAGCACTTATTTGTACTTTTGCTTTTTGTCCTTTATATAAAAAAGCTATATCAGATGGCTTTATTTTAACCTCAATTGCCAAAGTATCATCACTTGGAACAATCTCTACTAAATTATCACCAGGCTTTATAACTCCACCAATTGTATTTACAAATATAGTTTGTATTATACCATTTATAGGAGATCTTACAACAGTTCTTTTTACTTGATCAGATACTACACTTGATTGAGCTCTTAATCTTTGAAGTTGAATTGTAAGCTCATTTAATTTTTCTCTTGATTGATTTTGAAAGTTTGAATCAATCTCTTTTATTTTATTTTTATTTTCTTCTATGCTTGATAAGATAATCGGTATAGTGTTTTTATTTGAGTTGTACTCTTGTAGTATTGAATTCTTTTCTCTTTTTAATTGTAAAAAATCTACTTTTGATTTAATCCCACGATCAACCATAGGCTTTGTCATTTTTATCTCTTTGTTTATAAGATAAAGATTTGAACTAAGATCTTTGATTCTATTTTGTATTTGTTTTAACTCATTTTGTTTTTGGCTAATTTGTGATTGTAAAATAGATTTTTGAGATTTGATTTGTAACATATTACTTTTAAAAAGTTTTATTTGAGATTGTACAAGTTTTGGGTATTTTTTATTAACTATTGGATCAATTTTTAGTTTAATCCCTTTTGCCTGAGCTTCAAGTCTTAAGATAGTGATAAATAGTTCATTTTGTTTTAGTTTACTTGATTTTAGAGTTGAAGTTGATTGTTTATTATCAATTGTTAATAAAATTTGTCCTTGCTCTACTTTATCTCCTGTTTTTACTAAGATATCTTTTATAATTCCACCTTCAAGATTTTGTACAATTTTATTTTTTGCACTAGGTATTACTTCACCAGTTCCTCTTACAATCTCATCAATCTTTGCAATATTTGCCCAATAAATAAATCCCATTATAAAAATAATGCTAATATATAATATATATCTAAATTTTGTAGGTGTAGTTTGTACTATTGCTGCACTTAGGCTTTTTATAAATGCATAATCATCTTGTGAAAATTTTTTAGCCATTTTGTCCAACTTGTAGTTGTTTTAAAACATTTTGCTTTGTATCATCAAGATAAATTTTACCATCTTGCAATACAATTATTCTATTTGCTAACTCTAAAAGATTCATTTTTTGTGTAACAATTATTGTTGTGCTGTTATTTAAATTTTGTTTTAATGATTTTATTAATCTTTCTTCACTTAGTTGATCCATAGAATTACTTGGTTCATCTAAAAGCTTAAATGGCGTTTGAGTTAAGAATGCACGAGCTATTGCAATAGATTGTTTTTGTCCTCCAGATACACCTGTAGCTTTTTCTCCTATTGGCATTTCAAATCCCATAGGATGCTTTTGTATAAACTCATATGCACCACTAATTTTTGCAGCATTTTCAAGCTCTTCATCACTACAGTTTGCTTTTGTATATGTGATATTTTCTTTTATAGTTCCAGCAAATAGTCCAATATCTTGAGATACATAACCTATAGCTTTTCTTAACTCAATTGGATGTATCTGTTTTATATCAATACCATCAATCAATATTTTACCACTACTTGGTTCATAAAGTTTTAACAGTAGTTTTGCAATAGTACTTTTTCCTGATCCCATTCTTCCAATAATGGCAACTTTTTCATTAGGTTTGATTGTAAAACTTACATTATCTAAAGCTAAAACTTCAGAATTAGGATATGAAAATGATACATTTTCAAACTTGATTACGCCCATAAAAGATTTTTTTGTAATAAATTTTTTATTTGTTTGAGTCTCTTTTGGAAGATTTACCAGTTCATTTAAAATTTTATATGAAGCTTTTGTGTCTTGATATTGAGTTAGAAGTGCTACAACTTGTCCCATAGGTGCAACAACTCTTGATGATATAATCATAATTGCAATCAATCCCCCCATGGTAAGTTCAAAATCTTGTATCATAAATACACCCATAAATACTATTAATACGGTATTTATTTGTATGAAAAATCCTGTTATATTTGGTACCATACTACTTAGCATTTTAGATTTTTTAGAGGCATTGGCTAGTGCAGCATTTGTCTCTTCCCATGACCACTGCATATGTCCAGTTTGCCCTAAACTTTTTAGTGTTTCTATATTTTGTAATGATTCTATTAAAATAGAATTCTTTTTTGCACCTATTTGATGAGTAGCTTCTATTGCTTTTCTTATTGGTGATTTTATAATTAGAGCAAAAATAAATAGTAAAATAATAGTAAAAATAGGTACAAATACAATATTACCACCAATATAGTAAATTAATATTAAAAATGCAAAACTAAAAGGAAGATCAATAAGCGTAGTGATTGTAGCATTTGCTAAAAAAGATCTTATATGGTCAAACTCTTTTATATTTGCTGCAAATGAACCAACAGAGTTTGGGATATTTTCTAGTTTTATATCCATTATTTTTTCAAAAATAATTGAGGATAAAATAATATCAGATTTTTTAGCTGCTGTTTCTAAAAATAGGGTTCTTATATATTTTAAAAGTAGATCTAAACAATATACAAATATAACCCCACCTGTAAATACATATAAGGTCTCTATACTATTTGTAGGTATTACTCTATCATAAACACTCATTGTAAATAATGGAGTTGCCAATACAAATAGATTGATTAAAAATGAAGCTAAAATTACTTCAAAATAGATCCCTTTAGATAACTTTATAGTATCCCAAAACCAATGTTTTGCATTGTAGGATAAACTTTTTAGACTATATTGTGAGTAGTCAAATTGTTTTTTAATTAAAAATCCATACCCAAGATAAAGTTCATCTAGCTCTTTTAAACTTATCTCTTTATCATATATATATTCTTTTTGAGAAGTTATAATTTTTGCTTTTTGCTTTTTTGTATCAATTGATTCTAAAATACATATAGTATCATTTGATAATAAAAGCATAATAGGAAGATGTAAACTTGAGATATCTTTTAGATCTTTTTTTATAAGTTTTACATTTAGTTTTGCATTAGCTGCTGCTCTGCTAAAGAGTGACTTGGATTCTTCTAGTGAATATAGACTAACTTCACTTTGATTTGGTTGTATTGGTAAACCTGCTGTTAACTCTACTACAGTATGAGGTTTGTCATATAATTTTGTATATAAAACTAAACCATCAATTAGTGAAGTTAAATTTAAATTATCCATATTGATTTACCTATTGGTTATAAGAATATATGCCATTGTACCAAGTATTTGGATTGGTACTACTAAGTTTTGCTAATTCAATATTATATGGTTTTGTAGTTGGTGTATATAAATAAACTTCATAATAATAAGTACGATTTACAATTTTGCTTTTATATCCTGAGTATTTTTTTACTATTGCTTTAGCATCTTCAATTCTATCGAAACTTCCTACCATATATCTGTGATATTTTGTTGGTTTTTTAATTTTTGGTTTAGACTTTTTCACTATTTTTTTTGGTTTTACTATAGTTTTTTCTTTTTGTATTACTTTTACTTGATTTGTAGTTTTTTTGCTATGATTAGTCTTTGCATAGCTAGTATATGTTTTAGTTGTGTTAGCATACCAGGCATCTGGCACTATTTGTTTTATCTTTTTTAGATCTTTTTTAAAATCATTTGAAGCATCAGTATAAACAAAAACTTTATTGTATGATCCAATTTTTTTGATTTTTGTAGTGTAGTTTTTAAATAAGTTTGCTCTTTTTATAGCGCCATCTTTATATTTAAAACTTCCAACAACAAAACTGTGTTGTAGCGTTGTAGTTGGTTTAGATTTTACTATTTGCTTAGTTTTTGGTTTAGTTTGTACAATATATTTTTTAGTTGGTTTTGTTTTTTTAATAGGTTTAATTGTTTTTGTTGGTGTTTCATCTTTTTTAGGTTTACATGTATCTAATAAAACATCTTCTAGGGAACCTTTTTTACATTTTTTAAGTGGTGTATTTTTAAGAGGAGTTGTATTAATTTTATCCTCTTTGATAATTTCATCATCTACATAAACTATACTATTTTTATCAAGACCAACTTTAGCTGCATACGAGTAATCTTTCCCTAATACACTAGGTACAAGTAATCCCATAGCATTTAAAATTCTATATTTAGAAAATAGATAATCATAAGATGTTCGTATAATTTGTGATTTTGCATTTATTAAATCATTTTGAGTTGATAGTAAATCAAGCAAAGACCTTCTACCAAGATTATATTCTTCTTGATATAATTCAAGAGTATTTTCACTAAAATCTTTATATACATATAACTCTTTAAGTTGCTTCTTTAGCATCTTGTTTGCAGCATATGATAGATTGACATCCTCTTTTAATTGTCTTTTTAAATCTCTTTTAATATATATATCTTGATTTATCTTACTAATATATTTTTGTTTATTAGCTTCATCGATTCCACCTTTATAAATATTGTAACTTAGAATTAGTCCTGCTCTAAAATTATTTCTATCATTGTTTATACCATTTATATTTCTATCTAAATCTTGAGATATTTTAAAATCAATTTTTGGATATAAGCTACTGTCATTTTGTTTTAAAAGTGATTTTGATGCTTGTATATTATATGAAGATACTTTTAATGCTGGATTATTATTTAAAGTGTAATTAATAGCTTCATCAAGTGATTTTGGTAGAAGTGTAGTTAATATTGGTTTTTTAAGTAATTGAATATTTGGTTTAAATCCTAAAATTTTATAATATTTAAATGCAGAATCTAGTAGATTATTTTGTTGTACTACTAAATTTGATTTTGCCAAAGACAAAGAAGATTCTATTTTTTTCATCTCTGATCTCTTTGTAAGTCCAGATTGATAAAGCGCTTGAACTTTAGATAAAATATCAGCATTTATAATTACATTTTGTTTTGCTACTTCTAAAAGCTCTTTTTGTTTTAGAACTTCAATATATGCATAAGTCATCTCAAATGCAAGTTGATTTGATTTTTCTACAAAGTTATAAGCTGCAGCTAAAATTTTGGCTTTTTGATAATCAATTTCGTGAGTAGTTGCATATCCATCAAAAATATTTTGCATAAATACAAGTGAGGTTTCATAGTATCCAAGTGATGTGCGATTTGGAAAGCCACTATTAGTTGTATCTGTTGCTTCATATCCAACTCCCGCATGAAAATCTAATGTGGGAAGATTTCTAGCATTTGCAATTTTAAGTTCTTGGGTAGATTGCTTATAATTACTTAATCTTTCAAGAACTATGGGGTTACTATCAAGTACTTTTGATATGTCTTCTTCTAAGGTACTAGCATTCAGTGGTAAAATAATACATAAAGATAATATCGATATGAATATTTTTTGAATCACTTTAACCCTTTATTTTAATTTCTTATGATTAGTTTACTCATTATACTAAATTATTACTTACAAAATAACGAATAGAGGCAAATCCATATGATTTAGTTTTTTTAATTTGATTTATCTGTTTTGATGTTACTATTCCCCCAAGAGCAATAATTGGTATATTAAATTTATCTAATACCTCAATAAGAGTATTTATCCCTTTTGGTTCACCTTTATTTGGTGTTGTAAATATTGGTGAATATGTTATTGCATCTGCACCGTTTGTTATAGCTAATTTTATATCATTTTGAGTATGACAAGATATGATTGTATAAAGATTATTTTTTTTTGCATATATAATTTTATCAAATTGCTTTGAGTTTAAGTGTATCCCTGTAGCACCTAGTTTGATTGCTAAATCTATATCGCTATTTACTAATATTTGATTGATACCATGTTGTTTACATATTTTAATAAATATCTTAATAAGCTGTGTTGTATTTGATGAAGTTTTATCTCTAAAACATGCTATATCTATTTTGTTATTTGATAATGTATTGGTTAATATTTTACTAAAATCATCAGGATCAGATGTATAATATTTTGGATCAGTTATTAAATAAGATTTTAGTTTTTTCATAATTTTGAGCAAAAAAAAAGGGCCTATAAAAGCCCTTTTTTTAATGTGTCATTAAAGACTAGTGATCCTCTTCCATCATTATTGAACCAGCTATATATACATAAGTTAAAATCATAAAAATAAATGATTGTAAGAAACCAAATGCAGTTAATAAGAAAAATCCAGGAAGTGGTAAAATCCAAGGTACAAGCATAAGAAGTACCATTAAGAACATATCATCACCTTTTACAGAACCAAAAAGTCTGAATGATAAAGAGATAATTCTTGAGATATGTGAAATGATCTCAATTGGAAACATTAATGGTGCAAGTGCAGGAACTGGACCCATAAAGTGAGCAAAATATTTTGCAGCACCATTTTTCTTGATACCAAGGTAGTTATAGTATACAAATACAATTAATGCAAGAGAAAGTGTAAAGTTAATATTTCCTGTTACAGATTCAAATCCAGGAACAACACCCATCATATTTGATACAAAAATTACCATACCTAATGCCCCAATTAGTGGCATAAATTTTCTAGCATTTTCTTCACCCATAGTATCAGCACCCATAGATATAACACCTTGAATGTATGTTTCCATCACATTTTGTGTACCTGTTGGTACAAGCTGTACTCTTTTTGTCGCCATTTTAGCTACAAAAAATACAATAGCCACTGTTAAAATTAAGTGAGATAATATAATCCACATTTGCTCATGGCCACCAATGGCACCTAAAAATGTAAATAATCTTCCTTCCATTTTCTTCCTTTATATTAGAACTTTTTCTTTAGTTATATTTAAAATTGTTTGATATTATATAATTTTAACAATAAAAACAAGATAAAACTTATAAATGTTTAAATTTATATCCGTGTGAGTGTAACTTTTCTTCTATAAGTTCTTGATGTTCAATCCCTTTTGTCTCAAGTGCAATAGTTACATGTGCTTCCCCAAAATCAAGTTTTACAGAGTTTCTATCATAATCTATTTGAACTATATTTGCATCACATTCATTAAATATATCAGTTAGTTTCATTAAACTTCCTGGTTTATCTATAAGTGTTACAATTAGATTCATTTTTCTATTTGATTTTACAAGCCCTTTTTCAATAATTAAAGATAGCATTGTAACATCAATATTTCCACCACTTAAAGGTATAATTACTTTTTTATTTTTGACATTTATTTTATTGTGCATAATTGCAGCAAGTCCAACGGCACCTGCACCTTCTACCACAAGTTTTTGACGCTCTAGTAAAAATAAAATTGCATTTGCTATCTCTTTATCTTCTACTTCAATAACTTCATCAACTAAATCTAGTACATAGTCAAGCATTCTAGGAGTTGTATCTCGTACAGCAATTCCATCAGCAATAGTTTTAACACTTAATGAATCAATAGGTGTTTTAGCTTCATATGACTCTTTCATAGCATTTGCGCCACTACTAACTACACCAATAACTTTTGTTTTTGGACTTAGGTTTTTAATTACAGTTGCAATTCCAGTAATTAATCCACCTCCACCAATAGGTACAATTATAATATCTGGATCTTCAATTTGTTCTAATATTTCAAGAGCAATTGTTCCTTGACCTGCAATAACTGCATCATCAGCAAATGGGTGTACAAATGTTTGATTATTCTTTTTTGCATATTTTAAAGCTGCTTTATATGCTTCATCATAATTTGCACCTTCAAGTATTACATCTGCACCATAATATTTTACACCACTTACTTTTGTCAATGGTGTAGCTTCAGGCATAAAAATTGTGGCATTTACATTGAAATATTGTGCAGAATATGCCAAACCTTGTGCATGATTTCCTGCACTTGCAGCTACTACACCTTTTGCTTTTTCTTCATCACTTATGTTTGCAATTTTATTAAAAGCACCTCGAAGTTTAAAACTTCCAGTTACTTGTAAATTTTCTTTTTTTAGATAAATTTGTGCATCATATATTTTACTTAATACTGGTGCTAATGTAAGAGGAGTTGCATAGGCAACTTTTGATACATTTTCTTTTGCTTTTCTTATATCATTTAGTGTTAACATATATTATCTTCTTATTTAGTTGTATATTTTTTTGCAATGTTACTTAAAAGATACTTTATATTCCATCAATAGTAAGTAGCTTAGTTTTCCCTACCATAAGTTCTATTGACATTTTTATTCTTTTAAATACTGAGTCTTGTCTATATTCTAAATTATGTTTTTTACATATATCTTTTACAATTGGTTGCATTTTTTGATAAAAACTATGTGGTTTATCTGGAAATAGATGATGCTCTACTTGATAATTTAAGAATCCATGTAAGAAATCTATAAAATCAGATCCTGTGTTGTAATTTACACTTCCCATAATTTGTCTTAAATAGTATTCACCTTGAGTTTTATGTGGAGTGCTAAATTGATAAATATCTTCAGCACTATGATTTGGTACAATTACCAAAAATGAGTGAAGATTTGCTATAAATTCTGCACATAGTAATATTCCAAATACAGTTAATGAAGCACTAACTCCAAAAGGTAAAAATAAAAGTGGAATTAATACAAATTGAAATAATCCATAAGGTAAAATATAATCTTTCCATAAAATTAATCCATTTGGTTTAAATGGACTTATTTGATACTCTCTAGTTGGTTCTAATTTTTGTTTTTTTCTTTCTTTGTTTTCTAAAATTCTTAAAGTATTTGGTGCATAATATAGAAGCTTCCATAAAAAAGCAAATGCATAAACTACTGCATATTTTACAAACATTGGAATTTTTGCATCATGTAACCATGTAAGATTTTTCTCTACATTATCTGGATCATCAACTTCACCAAGATGATAATGATGCATAATATTATGTTCAAATGCCCAAGCATCAGGCTTAATCCAATCAAGCCAATCTATATATCTTCTAAGTCCAGTAGCATATCCTGCTTTTGTATATTTATATGGAATATTTGGCACTTTATCATAAGCTCCATGTAAAATAGGATGAGTAACATTTGCCCATCTAGCTACATTTCCAATCCCAATTAATGCTGCAGCACTTAAAGCTAATAAGAAAAATATAAATCCACTAATATCAAATGCAATAATTGCAATAATCAATCCAAATCCACCAAATGTACAGTATCTACCCCATCTCTCAAGTTTTAAAAGATGCTCGAAATCTTCTTGAGTCGCATCACCTATGGTCTCTTTGATTTTATCTATATCGATTTGCAGTTGTTGCTGGTCAACATCTGTATAATGTGTATATTGAGGTTGCATAAATATCCTAGTCTCTTATATTAATTATTTGCATTGTATATAAAAGTTGTTGATGGTGTGCTGAATTGAAAGTTATTATTACTATTTATGGTATAATGCGAAAAATTGATCAATAATAGGGTATTTAAATATATGAAATTTACATTTGTCACTTTATTTCCAAATCTTATAGAATTTTACTTTAAAGATTCTATTTTAAAAAGAGCATGTGAAAAGGATTTAATAGATTATGAATTTTACGATCCAAGGGATTATACAAAAAATAAACATAATAAAGTAGATGACAGTATGTTTTCTGGAGGGGCAGGAATGCTTATGACTCCTCAGCCACTTTTTGATACTTTAGATGATATAAAATCTAAAAATGAAGATGCATATATAATTTTTCCACTAGCAGCTGCTAAACCATTTAAGCAAAATGATGCAAAAAGATTAGCCAAGAAAAAAAATATTGTTTTTGTTTCTGGAAGATATGAAGGTATAGATGAAAGAGTGATTGAAACTTATGCAAATGAGGTTTTTAGTATTGGAGATTATATTTTAACTGGTGGAGAGTTACCCTCAATGGTTATGATGGATGCTATTAGTAGAAATGTAAAAGGTGTACTTGGAAATGAAACATCTTTGGATATGGAAAGTTATAATAATACCCATGATGATGGTGAACAAATAGCACTTTTAGAAGCACCATCTTTTACAAAACCTAAAAGTTTTAAAAATTTAAGTGTAGTTTCAGAATACTTAAAGGGTAATCACGGTAAAATTCTCGACTTGAAAAGAAAATTGTCAATTTATAAAACAAAATATTATAGACCTAATAGAGGAAGAGATTATGAAAAATAAATACATTGCTAGCTTTGAAGCTGCACAGATGGAAACAAAAGAGATCCCACAATTCAGAGCTGGTGATACAGTAAGACTTGGTATTGAGATTAAAGAAGGTGCTAAAACAAGAGTACAAAATTTTGAGGGTGTTGTAATTGCACGACATGCTGAAGGTGTTGATGCTACATTTACTGTAAGAAAAATTGCAGCAAATAGTGTTGGAGTTGAAAGAATTTTCCCATTATATTCAGATAGTATTAAAACTTTTGAAGTATTAAGAAGAGGAAAAGTAAGAAGAGCTAAGTTAAATTACTTAAGAGGTTTAACTGGAAAAGCTGCAAAAATTAAAGAACTTAGAAAATAATCTAACAGAATCTACAATTTTCAAAGGGAGTACTTTTGTACTTCCTTTTTTTTTGCCTTTTTTTGATACAATAAGTTTGATTAATTAAGGATACTATATGAACAATATACAACAAATGATACAAAATTTTTTTACACAAGCCAGTGAAGTAAACTACAATTTTATAGATTTATATCACAAAGTTCCAATGGCAACTATTACTTTTTTTGCAATTATACTTGCTATAATAACTACTCCAATACTAATATATTTATTTATAAAAAAGTCAAAAGCAAATAAAACAATTAATAAAATAATTAGAGCTAATAATATTGATGAATATGATAGTGCCTTTATAGAATTATTAAATAAATTAGATCAAAAAGAAAATAAATATATATTAAAGTATGTTTATAAACAAAAAAATTTGATTGAAAATAGATATTTTGAGTTTGTAAATAGTGCAAATATCCAAGATAAAATTATATATATACAAAGTTTAGCAAATAAATATATTGAGTTAGCATCTAAAGATAATAGTTCTAAAGCTCTTGTAAAAGATTATTTTGAACAAAGATCAAAAATATTAATAGAAGATAATTTATTACAATATATTAAAGATACAATATCTCATTGTAAATTTTGGCAAGAAGAACTTGAAGATATTTATTCAATAATAGAATATGCAAATACATTAGATGATGAAAATATAATACTAGATGATTTAAGAGATAAAATAGAACATTTAAATTTTAATAATGATATTTTAGCTGTAAAATTTGCTTTATCGTTAGAAGAAAATAAAGCTATGCAAATATATGAGTTTGTTATTAATAAACTTCAAAAAATATTTGAAAATGATGAAATTATTACTTCATTGATATTAGATTTAGTTTATGATTCAAAGCATAAAAAATTTATTTATAAATATATATCTATCATAAGTGATAAAGTGTGGATTGAATTTTTATACAATAAATATTTTTCAAAAAAAGATGATTTTGATTTAGATTTAGCATTTATAGAAAATGATTTAATAAGCAATGAAGATCATCATGATTATTTGGTATGTGCTACAACGGATAAATGGAAAGATATAAATGCACTAGAAAATATTTGTAATAATAAACACACTATAAATATACTTGGACATGATGAAACTAGAAAGATTATATCAAGAACAGATGAATTAAACTATTTAAATAAGCAAACCAAGGCAGAACAAAAAGCACAAGAAGCTTTAGATATTGCACAAAAGGCTTTAGAAAAATTACAAAAATTAGAAGAGTCTAATTTAGCACAAGGCTAATAATGGATATTTTATCTATAATTGTAGCTATTTTATTTTTATCATTAATATTAAATTTGATATTAAAAAAATTAAATATATCTCCGATTGTGGGCTATATTTTTACTGGTATGATTATTGCCGTTTTTACAGATTTAATACACATAAATAAAGAAAATTTATCTCATATAGCTGAATTTGGTATTGTATTTCTTATGTTTACAATAGGACTTGAATTTTCTGTATCTCATCTAAAACAGATGAAAAAAGAGGTTTTTGTATTTGGTACGCTGCAAGTTGTTCTTACAACATTATTCTTTACATATGTAGCAAACTTGGTATTTAATCTTGATATGAAGTCATCTATTGTAATTGGAGCAGCATTGGCTTTGTCTTCAACAGCAATAGTATTAAAAACATTAAATGATAATGGAGATATACACAGACCTTATGGAAGAAACAGTGTAGGGATATTGATATTTCAAGACTTGGCTGTAATTCCTATTTTGCTTATGATTACAATTTTATCTGATTCTACTGTATCTTTACCTGATATGCTTTTAAGTACTTTATACTCTGCTGTTATAGTTGGTATTATACTATTTGTTTTAGGTAAATATCTTACAGAAAAATTTTTGGCATATGTTGTTGATACAAAAGTTGAAGAGCTTTTTATAGTATCGATTTTATTGATTGTTTTAAGTTCCGCACTTTTGGCGCATACTTTTGGTTTTTCACATTCTTTGGGAGCATTTTTAGCTGGTATGTTAATAGCTGAGACTAAATATAAATTTCAAATAGAAGCAGATCTTGTTCCTTTTAGAGATATTCTACTTGGAGTATTTTTTATATCTGTTGGTATGCAAGTTAATTTTTCTCTTTTCTTAGATAATTTTTTTATTATCGTTGGACTTACTATTGCAATATTGGCTTTAAAAGTTATATTGATATTTTTGATCTTAAGGGTTTTTACATTTACAAAAAGAGCTATTAAAACTGCACTTGCATTAGCTCAAGTTGGAGAGTTTTCATTTGCAGTATTTGCACTAGCTAGTACAAATGGTCTTATTAGTGATTATGTTAATCAAATTATGGTATCTGTTGTGATTTTATCGTTGTTATTTACATCATTGGCACTTAGACATGTAAGAGCTTTTGTAGATCTATTTCATAAAGATAAAGATGAAAAAATTACTCAACCAATATTAAATGCAGGTATAAGAGATCATGTTATTATATGTGGATATTCACTTTTAGGACAAAAGATTGTAAAAAATTTAAAAAATTTTAGTGTATCATATGTAGTTGTAGAACATGATAGACAACTTGTAAAAAAAGGTAAAGAGACTGGAGATATTGTATTTTTTGGAAATGCAGCATCAAAACATATGCTTAATGCTTTATATCTTAAAGATGCAAGTGCTGTTATTATTGCAATAAACAATGATGATAAAATAAGACTTATAACTGAAGCTATAAAAAATATTAATCCAGATGTAAATATAGTAGTTAAAGTAACACATCCATCACAAATTGATGAGTTTAAAGATTTACATATACATAGTTTTGTAAATGCAAATGAGATAGTATCTTATGAGTTAATAAAAAAAGCTATGCAGTGTAGTGTATAGTAAAGGATAAGTATAAAAATGCAAAATATAAATTTTTTAGATAATTTTCATTTAGAGGATGTTCAAAGTACAGATCATCCATCTGATTATATAACAGCCTCTGATCATAGTATTTTGATTTTAAGATTACCAAAAATTGAGTTAGAAAAGGTTAGTATTGTATCTTATTCTTTTGTATTGAAAGATGGTGTATGTTATATATACAATAGAGAGATAAGCGAGTTTGAACTTGTTGGAGACTTGACACAACTAAACCAACTATTAGATAAACATACTCAAAAATTAATTAAAGATATAAAACAATATTTTTACGAAATAGATAGATTAGAAGATTCACTTTATGAAAACCATTTTTCAAATGACTTTATGTCCAAATGGCTAAGATACAAAAAAGATATATCACTTGTACATAGACTTATGTTTGATGTAGCTTTATCTTTTGATCTTTTTATGAAGCATAATAAGAATAATCCAAGTTTTAAATATCTTGAATATGAAGATCAATATGAACATATTGAAAGAATCAAAGATCTATCAAAAGTAGCTTTGGATAAATTGGATCATCTATATGACTTTTATAGAGCAAAAGTAGATGAAAAGATGAATAAAAATATTTACTATCTTACTTTATTATCTGGTATATTCTTGCCTCTTACTCTTGTGAGTGGGTTTTTTGGTATGAATACAGGAGGGTTGCCTTTTACAAATGATCCAAATGGAACATGGACAGTTTTTACCATAAGTATAGTACTTGAATTAATTGTATTTATACCATTCTTTTTACAAAATATTAAAAAACCAAAGAAGTTTAAAAGATCTAATTAGATCTTAAAAACTTCACAATTTCACTTTCTAAATTTTGAATATCTATAACTGTATCATGTAAAATAGGAGCTGTAAAAAGTTGTTCTATTGAAGCTGGAACTTTAACATTACATTTTTTACTAATATTTTCAAGTGCAGTTTTATCATCATATTTTTTATCATCTTGATTTATTGCATTTAAAACTGTTGCAGAAAACTTTGTCCATTCAGCAGTTGAGTATATTACCATTTTTGCATCAGTTTGTTTTAGTTCTTCATACGCTTTTATACAAGTAGCAGTATGTGGATCCATTAAATACTCCTCATCAAGATATTTTTTAATAGTTTTTAATCCATACTCATCGTCGCTGTAGATGGCATCAAAATGTTCTTGTAGGAGTGCTAACTCATCACTTGTAAGTTTAAAACATTTGTTGTTGTTTAGATCTTCCATAAGCTCTTTTGTTCTATTTGCACCATATAGATCAAATATAACTCTTTCTATATTTGATGATTTAAGTATATCCATTGCAGGAGATTTTGTAAGTATAAGCTCTTTATCACTAATATCATAAATACCAGTTTTTAGCCACTGAGTTAGGATATTATTTTGGTTTGAAGATACCAAAAGTTTTTCTACAGGTAATCCCATTTTTTTAGCATAATATCCACCAAGTACATTTCCAAAGTTTCCTGATGGTACATTTAAATATATCTTTTTACCCATTTTAATCTCATTTTGCTTTAGAAGTGAGATATAGCTCCAAAAGTGGTAAATAATTTGAAATATAATTCTTCCAAAGTTCACAGAGTTCGCAGCACTTAATTTAATACCATCATTGATAAGTTCTTGTTTAAAGCTTTTACTTGCAAGTAGATTTTTAAGTGCATTTTGTGCATCATCAAAGTTTCCATTTATACCTATAACTTTTAGATTTTTTCCATCTTCTGTTACCATTTGAAGTCGTTGTACATCACTTGTACCACCACTTGGGTATAGACATACTACTTGGATATTTTCTTTATTTTTAAATGTATTTAAAGCTGCAGGTCCAGTATCTCCTGAAGTAGCTGCTAGTATTAAATATTTGTCATTTTGTTTTTTTGCTATAGATGATAAGATTGATCCAAATGGTTGAAGTGCCATATCTTTAAATGCACGAGTAGGTCCATGATATTGCTCATTTACAAAAAGATCATCTTTGATTTTTACTACTGGTGATGGATCTTTTGGATTGTCAAAATTATCATATAGATCAAGTGCTTTATTTATATCTTCATCACTGATATCTATATTAAAAGCTTTTAGTATATCATATGCTAAAGTTTTATAATCTTTATCTATGTGATCTTGAATAAACTCATCACCTAAAACTGGTAACTCTTTTGGTACATAAAGTCCACCATAAGATGCACTTGGATTTAAAATTGCATAAGAAAATTCTACTTCACTTGGATGAACACCGTCATTTCCTCTAGTTTCTATAAAACTCATATTTATCCTTCTACACTGACTATGCAGTTTTTTAATATATTTGGTTTTGTGATTTTTATCACAAGATTTTTTAATTTAAACTTTTTATTTAGTTTTTTTTGTAAATAGATTATTGCTTCTTCAATAAGTTTAAATTTTTTCTTTTTCATTGTTTGTTCAACAAGTTTAGATATCTTTGAATAGTCTATAAATTTATCTTTTTTAAAATCGTATTCAAAACTAATATCTACTATAATTTTTTGTTTATTTATTCTTTCAAAGTCTAAAATACCTATAATAGTATTAAATGTAAGATCGTTTATATTTACTTTCATTTATACTACTTTCCCCTCTTCACCTTTTATCATTCTTACAATATTTGGAATATGTTTATAGATAATGATAAAAGCAATTATATACATTGGCGCATTTGAGTTTACACCTAGATTATTGCTTAAAAATATTGCTGATATTACAACACCAATAAGTCCTAAAAGTGAAGATAAAGATGAAATTTTAAGCACTTTTGCACAAAATCCCCATACAACAGCACCAATAAGTGTAGGTATAGGAATAAGAACTAAAAATACCCCAAGAGCAGTTGCAACTCCTTTGCCACCTTCAAATCCTAAGTATATACTATAACAATGTCCAAGTACAGCAAGCACTGCAATTCCCCATAGTGTAGATTGACTAAGACCTAAAGCCATAGCAATACCAATAACAACTGCACCTTTTAGTGCATCTAATACAACTGTAGCTATTCCTAATTTTTTTGCTAAAGCAGGATTAGTTTTTTTTACTACTCTTAAAACATTAGTAGCACCTATACTTTTACTACCATCTTCTTTGACATTTACTCCTGCAAAATATTTTGCAAGTATCATCCCAAATGGGATAGAACCCACCATGTATGCTAAAATAAAAAATTGTGTATTGATATGTGAAAAAAATTCCATATAATAAATTCCTTGTGTTATAAAAAAGCGATTATATCTAAAATTTGGTAAAAATGTGTTGATGTCATATTTATGTTAGATTAGATACTATATCTAATAAATTTTATTATAAAAGAGGTTTGTATGAAAGTGTGCTTATTATGAATATTGTTTTATTTAAAAGAAGCAAATATTAGCTATAATAAGTAATAAATGGAGATAAGGACTAAAATGTTATCTATAATACCAAAAAATTCAAAAGAGATACAAGAGGCATTAAGAAATCGATTTAAAGCCTTTAGGCTAGATACTGGATATACTCAAGAGGCACTTGCTAAGCGTTCGGGAGTGAGTTTAGGCTCACTCAAGAGATTTGAGCAGAGTGGTGAGATTTCGCTGAGTAATTTATTGAAGTTATCGTATATATTAGATACCTTGGAAGATTTTGAGAAGCTATTTTTAGCTAAACAGAGCAAACCAAAAAGTTTAGATGAGTTGATAAAAGCAGAGCCGAAGAAGAGAAAAAGAGGGTATAAAAAATGATAAAAAGATTGACAGTTTGGCTTGATTTCTCGCCCAAACTCAAAGTGGGAGAGCTTCTTTATAAAGATAGTCGTATTTTTTTTGAATATGATAGAGCATTTTTA